>NZ_JAEDXW010000139.1:0-221 GCF_036877565.1 Edaphobacter sp. HDX4 | reverse complement strand
CTTACACTACATCAATACCTATTCGACGCAATATGTGAAAAAGAGGTTCATATGACTTTATCGCAGCGTACCGTTTCATAGTTCGGTACCCGTCAAGAGGTTCATATGACTTTATCGCAGCGTACCGTTTCATAGTTCGGTACCCGTCAAGAGGTTCATATGACTTTATCGCAGCGTACCGTTTCATAGTTCGGTACCCGTCAAGAGGTTCATATGACTTT
>NZ_JAEDXW010000138.1:0-227 GCF_036877565.1 Edaphobacter sp. HDX4 | reverse complement strand
AGCTGACTGATCAGTCATGCATCGTACGTACGTAGCTGACGTACGTCATGCATCGATCAGCTAGCTGACGTAGCTAGCATCGATCAGTCATGACTGACGTAGCTGACTGATCAGTCATGCATCGTACGTACGTAGCTGACGTACGTCATGCATCGATCAGCTAGCTGACGTAGCTAGCATCGATCAGTCATGACTGACGTAGCTGACTGATCAGTCATGCATCGTAC
>NZ_JAEDXW010000137.1:0-243 GCF_036877565.1 Edaphobacter sp. HDX4 | reverse complement strand
TGTAACGCTCTCCGGAGGCGCCCTTGGTGCCTCTTCTTTTTTGGGAGCGTGTGACTGGTGATCGGGTGACGGCTCGGTGATGGGTGGAACCGCAGATCCTTCGACTGCGCGGCTGTGCCGCTTCGCTCAGGATGACACTTTTTGCCTAAGGCTGGCGGTTGTTGCTTGGGTGCTTGGGGGATGGGCGGTGTGACAGGTCTGCGGACCTGGCACTGTTCGTGTGGAGAGCGTTTTTAGTGAAGG
>NZ_JAEDXW010000136.1:0-249 GCF_036877565.1 Edaphobacter sp. HDX4 | reverse complement strand
AAGACAAAGCGACAATTGGAGCAATAAGTCCTCTGTTTTGATAGTTTGCCCGCAAACCACGTATTTTGAATAATTTACACTTCAAGTCCAGACCTAAGTCTCCTATTTCCAAGATTTTGCGCAAAAAGCGGTAGGGGTGCCCTACCGCTTCACCGGAACACCGTATAGGGACGTGCGAGCCAGAATATACAGCGTCGATCCGTCCTTGCCACCGAAGACGAGATCGATCGGGCGCTCCGGAACCTTGAT
>NZ_JAEDXW010000135.1:0-250 GCF_036877565.1 Edaphobacter sp. HDX4 | reverse complement strand
GACGCGTCCGACGGCTGTCATAAGCGTCCAGAAACCTATCGTCCGAAACCTAGTTTAAGGGCGCCCACGCGCAGCGTCAATTGATCCTGCCATCTTTCATTTTCCTTTTCCAGAAGGAAGAGGAAAACCAGCTTCAATCTTCTTCCTCTTCGTCGCTCTTAAAGATCTGCTGAACGTCCTGGATGACCGTAAAGACGACGACGAGCAGCGATCCACCGATTCCGACAAAGAAAAGCGGTACCAGAATTTC
>NZ_JAEDXW010000134.1:0-251 GCF_036877565.1 Edaphobacter sp. HDX4 | reverse complement strand
GACGCGTCCGACGGCTGTCATAAGCGTCCAGAAACCTATCGTCCGAAACCTAGTTTAAGGGCGCCCACGCGCAGCGTCAATTGATCCTGCCATCTTTCATTTTCCTTTTCCAGAAGGAAGAGGAAAAACCAGCTTCAATCTTCTTCCTCTTCGTCGCTCTTAAAGATCTGCTGAACGTCCTGGATGACCGTAAAGACGACGACGAGCAGCGATCCACCGATTCCGACAAAGAAAAGCGGTACCAGAATTTC
>NZ_JAEDXW010000133.1:0-252 GCF_036877565.1 Edaphobacter sp. HDX4 | reverse complement strand
TTATCCTTCGCGCCGAGTTCGAAGATACGTTCGGCGGGAACACCGGCGTCGAGCCAGAACTGGTAGGCCTCGTTGTCGCGCGGCACGCCCTCGTCGCCTTCGAAGATGGTCACGTAGAGCTTCGCGGATCGATCCCGAACCATTCCTTTGAGGTGAGCAGCTCCCAGGCGTAGGCGATGGCGTCCTTCTTGAAGTAGTCGCCAAAGCTGAAGTTGCCGAGCATCTCGAAGAAGGTGTGGTGGCGGCGGGTGA
>NZ_JAEDXW010000132.1:0-253 GCF_036877565.1 Edaphobacter sp. HDX4 | reverse complement strand
TCACCCGCCGCCACCACACCTTCTTCGAGATGCTCGGCAACTTCAGCTTTGGCGACTACTTCAAGAAGGACGCCATCGCCTACGCCTGGGAGCTGCTCACCTCAAAGGAATGGTTCGGGATCGATCCCGCGAAGCTCTACGTGACCATCTTCGAAGGCGACGAGGGCGTGCCGCGCGACAACGAGGCCTACCAGTTCTGGCTCGACGCCGGTGTTCCCGCCGAACGTATCTTCGAACTCGGCGCGAAGGATAA
>NZ_JAEDXW010000131.1:0-253 GCF_036877565.1 Edaphobacter sp. HDX4 | reverse complement strand
CGAAGGCATCCAGCCGGGCTATGCGGTTCTTCGCCTCTTGCCACAGAGGCTTGAGATCTGGCGAGTTGACCCGGTACTTGCCCTGGATCTGCTTGACCATCAGCTCGGAGTCGGAGACGACACGCAGCGGCGATGACCGTGTTGCAGGGCGTACTCGAGGACCCCCAGCAGGCCGGAGTACTCGGCGTAGTTGTTGGTGCGGACGCCAAGGAATTCGCTCAGTTCTGCCAGCGGCTCTCCGGCCGGACCGGTC
>NZ_JAEDXW010000130.1:0-253 GCF_036877565.1 Edaphobacter sp. HDX4 | reverse complement strand
GGTCCTCCGCGCCCTGCGCAAGTTCTTCGACACCCGCGGCTACCTCGAGGTCGAGACCCCGATGATGCAGCAGATCGCCGGCGGAGCCGCCGCGCGCCCCTTCATCACTCACCACAACGAGCTCGACTCGACCTCTTCCTCCGCATCGCCCCCGAGCTCTACCTCAAGCGCCTCGTCGTCGGAGGCCTCGACCGCGTCTACGAGATCAACCGCAACTTCCGCAACGAAGGCGTAAGCACCCGCCACAACCCCG
>NZ_JAEDXW010000012.1:0-172148 GCF_036877565.1 Edaphobacter sp. HDX4 | reverse complement strand
ACCGCTCTGCCGAAGGCCAGGAGTGGAGCCCGCAGGGGAAACGACCGATCTTATTCCGCTCTGGCGGAGTGGCTCGGGTGGCGCATCTCATGCCGCCTCACCGCACGGCGGACATTCGCGCGAAACCTCTCCCATCTCCTGTCAAGCCCCCGAACCCACGAAGGACGATCTCGAAATCCCTATCCACCACCATCCAGATCACTTCCGGGACAGAGATAAACCGCCGGAAAGTGCGCATTGTCATGCCCCGATTTTCTACAATAGAAGCAGGTCAACAAAAAGAAGCCCCGGCACCCGCCGGGGCTTTCTTATTGATCTATCAAATAACCTCTTTTGAATATTTTGCAAGCGCCCAAGTCGATTTCATTGGGCTTTCTCCTGTTTGGCAACCGGATTGCGCTAGAAGTCCAGACCTAAATTATCTATTTTGAAGATTTTGCACAAAAAAGAAAGGGGTACCCATATGTACGGCGACGCTGACATCGAACCAGGCTCAACGCCCTGGCCCCTACCAAAGAACTCCGCCGGGTGCCGGGTGCCGGGTGCCCCATGTCTCGCCTTGAGACATGGGAACCATCGAGTGAAGTTCAACCTACTCACCATCCCGGCAAACGCGCTTGGCCTTTGAAGACTGCTCCGAACACGCCTCAGGGAGACCTAAGTGGAAATCCTCTATCAAAATCCATTTGCCCTTGATCGCGCTACGGTATAGCGTTTCCCCATCGGGCAAGCCATCACTGTGCAAGGGAAGCCGATGAATCTTCAGGCCGAAACAGTCGCGGCACTTAACACGACATCAGTCGGGCGCATCATTCGCAGAGCGGCGCGGCCTGCAGTCCACCTTGCCCGCCAGGTGCTGCATCCCGGAGTTCCGCCGCAACTGCAGTTAACCCGTCTCAACTGCAACGGCCAGCGCACCGCCATTCTGCATCGCCGCACCTTTGCGGATTATTCCGTGATTCGACAGTGCTTCGAAGATCGACAGTACGATCTTCCTCGACGCGCGCATTGCATCATGATCGATAACCTCTACCAGCAGATTCTCGCCTCAGGACGACAGCCTCTCATCGTGGACTGCGGCTCCAACATCGGCGCGAGCGTCTTGTGGTTCGCTTCGCGTTATCCGCGCGCGCATGTCCTTGCTATCGAACCTGCGCCAGACAACTTCGAGCTTCTCCGGCGCAACTGCGCGCACCTCGATGCGGACCTGCATCTGGCAGGAATCGCATCCGAGGACGGCTTCGCCTCACTCATCGATCCAGGAGAAGGAAGCCTTGCCTACCGCACCATTCCCGCAGGCCCTGAGAGCGGCCTGCCTACCTTCAGCCTGCCAACCCTTCTGAAACAGAAGTCACCTGCGACCTACACACCGTTTCTGCTGAAGCTCGATATCGAAGGCGCGGAGAAGCCCCTGTTCGATGGCGACTGCTCGACCATTGCACAGTTCCCCATCATCATCATGGAACCCCACGACTGGTTCCTTCCCGGTCAGGCGACGTCGCTCGGCTTCTTTCGCTTTCACGCGCAGGCCGGGCGCGAGCTTCTTATCCAGCACGAAAACATCGTCTCGATTGACTGCCGAGCCGCTGCGGGTGCCATCGGGCAGGTAGCACATACATAAATTCCCATCTATTCTCCGGGTGCCCCGTTCACGCGACTCATTCGCATTATTCCGCATTCGAAGCGAATGCTTCGAACCTTCACCGCATCCGCTTAGCCCACTTCCCCGCGCTTCCTAATCACAAGCTCATCCACCGTAAGCTTGCCGATGCTCAGCTCCTCAATCCTTCCCGTGCCCATCCCCAGCGCGTTGATCCCCAGGGCGCCGATCGCGAGCGCACCGATCGCCATTGCTCCCACGGCCATCGCTCCCACCGCCGTCCCCACCATGGCCACGCCAACAATGGTCGCGCCCTTCCGTGCTCTCGCTTTGAGGCTGCGGTTGCGTATCATGCAGACGATCTTACCCCCCGCTTGAACCCGCGCCGGTGGTTATTCAAAGCGCAGGGTGGTTTTGGGAGATCAGATATCGACTACACACAGCCGCTAAGCGCATCAACAGCCGCTCTTACAGCATCGATATCCGCCAAAAGTCCGGCAGGATCACTCAGCACGGACAGCCGGATCGGTGGCACACCCGCTATCTCGAAGAAGGAGCGGCCAAGGTCCAGAACCCCTTGAATCCCAATCGCGGCTCGTGCCTGCTCAACAGGCGGCAAAGATTCGAGACACGTCAGCGACTGCAGACTGAGGCACAGCAGATCCCTCACCAGCGGCACCGCATCGGCAGGCGAGTTCATCAGCAGCGCGGGCTGGAGAGCCATGGCCGCCCTGGCAAACTCCTTGAGAGACGCTGGCGGCGCCGAGGGCAAAGTCTTCACAATCTCGATCAACGGCTTCAACAGCGCCAGTACTCTCAACAGAGGCTCGGTCGATGCAAGCCACGGAGCTACCTGCCGCTCGAGGTCTGCACTCGCCGCACAAATGCTGGAGCCATCAGCTCCGGCGATTGGGTGCAGACTTGCCCCACTCGGTAGCCGCACCGCGTGCGTGCCTGCCTGCTCAGGTGGTGAAGAACTGCCTTGCCACAACCTTCCAATCACATAAGGACGATTCGGATCACTGTTCTCAAACGCCACCAATACCTTGTCATTCACCTGCAGTTGTCCGTCAGGGCCGACGGCGCTGACAACCTGCGCCCATTCCTGCGTGCCGGTAGCCATCGGGCCCGACAAACGGATCAGGACGCGTCCCTGCGCCAATGGGTCCGCCAGATCAGAGATGGTCGCAACGGCTACACCGCTGATAGTGCTCACGCATCCCTCCCGCCTATTCCCAGGCAGCGATGCTCTCGCTCAGGGGCACGGCTTCGGAACTCGCCTGAGCATAGCCCCTCGGCTGTCACACCCTCTTCATACGGAAACGAGCTTCAGCCCGGGCGGTTCCATTCACCGCTAGGCATTGCCGTACGGCAGCTTCGGCTGGATCGCCAGCACAGGAGAATCAGAAGCAATCTTCTCGAACGCGCTATTGATCGTGTCCTGTGTGTTTCGCGAGGCGATATGCAGCCGGCGCGTTGTCTTTGCTGCCGTCTGGCAGAGTTGATAACGATTGGAAAGAGTCTCTTTTGCACGAAAGATCACTTCAGAACGCATGAGGCCTCCGATACTTCTTTGCGGCGGATCAGATGGGCAAAGTATTTCTCTGAAGCGCGGATGAACTGCAGTGTCTTTGATCACATTGGCAGGCGATGACCGCGTGCCAATTCGTGCGGCCTCTTTGTTACATCGTGGATCAAGCTGGATCCGGGCTTTTGCGCCGATTCACCATCATAGCCCTAAAAAGATCCGCGAGGGCACTTAACGCGAGCGGCGTACTGCCCTATCTCGGGGGGCCATTCATGGAGCAGCCTCATCGCGACATGAGTGGGGGTGCCCGTCATGGTCCCGTCATACGCTGGGCTACAACCTGCTGTTATTTCTTTTTTAGCCTTTCCATCAATCTCTCCGGATGGATGGGCTTTGCAATAAGTTCAAACGAATAACCTTTTCGTTCACCCCGGCTCAGGGCATCTGAGACTCCAGCCTGTCCGGAAATGAGCAGGATCTTCGTTGCAGGCAGCATCTTGCTGATGGCAATTGCAAGCTCCACTCCGTTGATGCCGGGCATCAGCACATCTGTAAGTAGATAGTCCGGCTTGAGCTTTGCGGCTATCTCCAGCGCCGTTTTTCCGTCATAGGCGAAGACCGCCCGGAAGCCAAACCTATTCAGAATCTCCACCGTGGTGTTGGCGATCAGCTCCTCGTCGTCGACCACCAGGACCGTAGGCTTCTCAGCCGCAGATCTCTTAGACTCCGTGTTGCGCTTGTTGCCACGGGCGAGATTCGGTCCAAACTTAACCGCCGCTTGAAAGATTCCCGGGTCAACTCCCTGCATGTACACACCTCCCCTGTTCACGCTATCTGCTCGATTGCCTATACGGAAGTCCCACTCTGGGGGATGGCGAATGGAAGGAAGATGACCAGAGTCGTACCGCAGTTACCAGTATCCGTGCCACTGGTGATTGCAATCTGCCCCCGCTGTTTTTCAATCAGCTGTTTGGCTACCCAAAGGCCGATGCCCGTGCCGAGCTGGCCTTTCGTGGTGAAAAACGGCTCGAAGATCCGCTCCAGATTCTCCTGGGGGATACCCGTCCCGCTATCCTGGATAACAATCTGAATCCCTTCTTCTGAATGCTTCGTCTCCCCGATCTGAACCTGCAGGACTCCACCTTCAGGCATGGCATCAATGGAGTTGGCGATCACATTTGAGAGCACCTGCACCAGCTCACCCTTGTTGACCGTGATTGGGCGATGATGATCGAACTGGCAATCGACCGAGATATTGTAGGCACGGAGCTTCCTCTGATAAACCATCAGCACATCTTCCGTCAATTCCCGGACGTCCACCTCCACGGGAGCACCCGTCTCACGGTAGTAGCCCAGCGTCTGCCTCACGATGTGTGCAACGCGTTCCAACTCTTCTTCCGCGGTCTGCAGGTAGCCTTTCACCTGCTTCAGAGAGTCGCTGGTGCGCGCGAGAAAGACAAGATTCATCACTGCATCGAGCGGATTATTAATTTCATGAGCGATGGTTGCGGCCATGCGTCCGGTGGCAGCGAGCTTTTCCGACTCAATCAGCGTCTGCTCGATCTTCTTCCGGTCCGAAATGTCGCGGGCCGTCTTGGAAGCGCCGACGATCTGACCCGTCCTGTCTTTAACAGGCGAGATGGTTACCGCGACCTCAAACCGCTCCCCGTTCTTCCTGATCCTTGTGGTCTCATAGTGATCGATCCGTTCTCCAGATCTCAGCTTAGTGAGGATCATCTCTTCTTCATGACGCAGATCCGGGGGAATCAGCCTCACGATAGACTCGCCAACCATCTCTTCCGCCGTATACCCGAACATTCGTCCTGCGGCGTCATTCCAGCTTGTAACGATTCCGTTTAGATTCTTACTAATGATCGCGTCATCGGACGACTGGACGATCGCAGCCAGCAAAGAGTGTGAATAATCCTCTTCATGCTTCCCCGATTGCGGTGACATTTTATCCTGCTCAGCCATTGCGGTCTTTTCTGCCCTAAAAGATCGACCAATGAAAGTCATCCCACATCACAAGTATTCTTCACCTCGGCAATTAAGACAATGGGGCAGGTACCCATGCCATAAAACTTGCCGGACCGCGGGGGGCAGGGACACTACCGAATCCCCCGCACATCGAGTGCTCCATTAGTACTGCGGAGATGGCACGGATAGCTGCAGTGGATCACTGCCTCCCTTCCAGGGAACGCTCGCAGACGGAGGAGCATCGCTCATGCAGGCAATCCATGCCCAGTCTTACTCCATCGTCATCACGACCCGGAACCTTGCCTTCCCGCTCATCATCTGTTCGTACCCTTCCTTGAACTGCTCAAACTTGTATATCTCGTTCATCGGACGAACCCCCTCCAGCAAACTGAAGTTCAGCGTATCTTCCGAATCCATCGATGTTCCCGAGTACCATCCCTGCACCGTCTGCGACTGCAGAATCATCTGGATCGCAGGAACCTCCATCTTTGGTACTGCACCCACGATCATGAACGTACCCGTCACTCCGAGGCCGCCCATCACCGCTGCCATGGCATCCGCATTTGTAACTGTAGCGAGCACAACCTGTGCTCCACCCAGCTTCTGCAGCTCCGCCGCCGGATCCTCTGTCTGGCTATCGATATAGACATCCGCGCCCAGCTTCTTTGCCAGCTCGCCCTTGTCCGCACCCCGCGCAATCGCCGCCGTTCTGAATCCCATCTTCGCCGCGTATTGGACACCCAGGTGGCCCAATCCGCCCAGTCCCAGCACGGCGACCACATCACCGGGTCGCGCACCCGCATTCCTCAAGCAATTGAACGTCGTCAGCCCCGCGCACATCAGAGGAGCAGCCTCGACTGCGCTCAGCCCCTCCGGAATCTCCGCCAGCCCTATCGCCGGAGCCACAACATACTCCGCATATCCGCCATCGAAGCTCACGCCCGTCGTCTGCAGATCATTCGTGCATGCAAAGAAATTTCCTCGGCGGCAGTTGTGGCAGTATCCGCAGTTGCCACCATGCCAGCCGATACCGACGCGCTGGCCGACCGTCCACCCCTTGACACCCTCTCCCGGCTTGTCCACCACGCCCACTATCTCGTGGCCCGGAACCCGCGGGTACTGAATCCCTGGAAGAAGTCCGTCCTTGGTCACCGAATCACTGTGGCAGATACCGCACGCCTGTACCTTCACCCGAACCTTCCCCAGACCCGGCTCCGGAATCTCCCGCTCCACCAACTCCCACTCGCCACCTGCCTTGGGAACCTGCACCGCACGCATCTTCGCCATAAAAAATCTCCTTGTCAAAATTGAAGTAGAACTCAAAGTCCGAATGCCAGGCCCGGTAATCCTTGATTCCATGTCAGCAGCTTGTTGCTGTAGCTGCCATCAACATCGCATCAATCCTTAGACCGTCATAACCCGTCTGCTGCACCCCGCCACAGGCCCTGTTACAGCCCCGCATGCGGCCACATTTCAGACGACCAGCGGTTTTCCGGTCTCCGCATCCACTCGCTTGATCACTACCGCAGTCAGATCATCCACCTGCTTCGTTCCGTCCGCGAAGGCCTTCACCGCGCTGTAAAGCTCCGCTATGATCTGTTCCGATGGAAGATGACGCGCATTCCGCACTGCCTGCGTCAGCCTTGCGACTCCAAACTGTTCGCTTTCTGCGTTCTCCCACTCGAAGAAGCCGTCTGTTGCCAGCACCACCATGTCACCGACTTCCATGTGCAGCGTGACCGGCTCCGATGAATTCAACTCCGGAAGAAGACCCAGCGGAATCGCCTGCGCTGCGAGCTCTTCAAAACTGTCGCGGACCGACGAGTACACAAACAACGGGCCATGCCCCGCCGACAGCAGCTCCACCCTGCTCTCGTCCGCCGAACACACCGCCGCCACAAACGTCGCAAAGCGGCCACCGCCGATCAGGTCTTCCCCGAAGAACTGGTTCACATGCTCAAGCGCCTTCACCAGGTTGTCATGCGTATCGAAGCTCGATCTCGCATACGCGCGGCACACCGAAGCCAGCAGCGCCGGACCTATGCCATGTCCGGTCACATCCGCCAGCGTCACCACCAGGCGGCCGTCACGCATTCTCTTCCAATCAAAGTAGTCGCCTCCCGTCGCATCGGCTGGAAGGTTCCATCCGCTGATCTCCATGCCACGGATGGTCGGCCTGATCGTTGGTAGCAGCGACTGTTGAATCGACCTTGCTATCTCGAGATCGTGCTCTACCTCCTTCAGCTGCCGGGTCATCTCCGCCTCGTGCAGCGCGGCCTTCACATGCTTCGTAATCTCGCTGCCGATCATCCCCGCAATCAGACCGCTCGCCAGCAGGATCGCTGCGTAGAATGCGACTGCCGTCTGGGCCACGGTATGGTGGCTCAGGCTCTCTAGGCTGGGACGCCAGCCGTCGATATACGCTGCCACCAGATATCCCACCGCGGCAGCGGCTCCTGCAATTCGCGAGACGAGCGGGTTCAGGCGCAGCACCGACAGCATAATCAGGGGAAAGAACGCCAGGACCCACGGTGTCTCGATCGCTCTGTACTCGCCCAGCAGCGGGTTCGAGAAGTACGCCACTCCCACTGCCGGGGCCGCTATCTCCAGAACGATATTGAACATCCACATCGCGGCCGGAAGGTCCCGCCCACCCCTCAGTGCACGTCTCACCACACCAAGGGTCCACGCCTCATACGCCACCAGCAGCAGCAGAATCACCGTTCCCCACATGCTCATATGCGAGGAATAGAGAATCCCGCGAACCACGATTGCTGCTGTAAACACCAGCAGGAATGTGGTTACGCCATAGATACGACGACATTCACTCTCCAGCAGGGCCTTGCGAAAGGCCAGCGAGTCCACATCGACGGTGTTCATCGGACTCATGACCGCATGCGCTCTCTTATCTCAGGAACGGTTGCATTCCGTGGAGACCAATTCTTCCTATCGCGGCGTCAAAACGCAAGACATTAAACAACTCGCCGCAGCCGGCATCGCAGAACGATGCCAATCGAAGCACGAGACTTATTTGCCTTCGCAAAACCTGCCGTTCGGCCGCGCGCGCCGATTCCGCCACCCAGACTCGCCTCTCAGCGAGCTGCTTTCACAGAATCCTTCCTCACGCCACCCTCGCTGCGTGTCCCCATATACCGTTCGCTCAGCCACTTCCGCACCGGCTCGTCGTACAACTTCAGGGACCCATAGGCAATCGTCACCGCCGCGACAAACAGCAGCACACCGCCTGCAACGCCGTAAGCGAAAGGCACCTTCTGACGCGTCACCCACGCCGTGTACACATAGATCAGCGGATAGTGCGTGATGTACAGCGGGTACGAGATGTCGCCCATAAACCGGCACACCCTCTCTTCCACTCCCGCCACCACGCGATCTCCCGCACCCATCGCCACCACTACCGGGAAGACAACGATGATGGCAAACGCCTCGTACAGTCCATTCATCCACAGATGCTCCGGTCCACCGATCCTCGGAATGGAAAAGGCCGCGATCAGAATCAGGCTGCACCACGCGAACGCTCCGCGCACATGGATTCGTTTGCCCACACGCATCAGCAGCATGCCCGCAAGAAATGGAAACAACAGGCGCGCAAAACCGATGTGCAGTTGCTCCGCCGTCACGCTCCACCCGCCGATCACGTCTCCCCTCGGTCCCCACACCAGCAGATGGATCAGGAACCCGGCCGACAACACCACCAGCACCGACAGAGCCTTGTTCGAGATCTTGCGCAGGCCCAGCGCATACAGGACGTTCGCGATGTACTCGAAGAACAGCGACCACGCCGGGCCATCCAGCGGATGCATCTCCTGCCATCCGCGGATATCCATCGACGGCAGCAGGGGAATCATCGTGAAGCCCACCAGCATCACCAGCAGGACCTTCCATACCGGCGTTGCGCTCACCAGGTTGAACATCGGGCAGGATTGAAAGTAAAACAGCAGCGCACCGATGATGTTGCCCATCACGATCATCGGCTGCAGCCGTATCAGGCGCCGCTTATAGAAATCCCACTGCGTCATCTTCCCCCAGCGATCATCGTAGGCATACGCCACCACGAAGCCGGACAGCAGGAAGAAGAAGTCCACCGCAAGATATCCGTGATTGATGATCTGCCGGAACACGCTGCCCCCGGCGTGCGCCTCAAAGGTGTGGAACAGCACGACCATCATCGCCGCTACGCCGCGCAGCCCATCGAGAATCTCGTAGTGAGCTTTAGTCTGCAGGTATCCAGGTCGCTGGCTCATAGGCCCACAAGGATAAATGCTCCTGACACGCAGCGGCTCACCGAATCCGGGCAACCTTTTGTGAAGACAACTCTCCCTCCCCACCGGCCATCACATCCACAGTACAAGCTCGACGGAGCCGCGTTCGATCGATGTTTCGCGGCCCGGGAAACCGAAGCAGGCCCGCTTCGGGAAAGGTTCACTCTATGGCTTCGATGCAGTGGAAACATGCGGCTTCGGCCGCAACGGTAATGTTGTGTCTCGCAACAGGTTCGTTCGCTGTCGCGGCGCAGATGCCTGACAACTCAAATCAGAACAAGAACAAGCCCAATCAAACCCAGAGCGCTGACCAGCAGAGCAACAGCAAAACCGACCGCGAGACGACAGCGAAGATCAGGAAGGCCCTCATGGCCGACAAGGATCTCTCGACGTACGCCCACAACGTCAAGATCATCACCGTCGACGGCGCAGTCACTCTCAAGGGACCCGTCAAATCCGAGGAAGAAAAGGCGAAGGTCGCCGACCTCGCCGGCGGCATCGTCACGGCAGATAAAGTCACCAATCAGCTCACCGTCAAGTAATTAAACCCCGGAGCCCTCTCCGGTACGCTGCATACGCAGCAAGGAGCTATCTATGGCAGGCAAAAACACAGCGGTCTACGGCATCTATGCCAATCCCGAAACAGCAGAAGCGGCAGTCGACCAGCTTCTTCGAAATGGCTTCTCCAACGCATCCATCTCCGTTCTTCTCCCCGACGATGAAAGTTCTCGTGCCTTTGCGCATGCCAAGAGCACCAAGGCTCCCGAAGGCACAACCACCGGCGCTACCACGGGCGGCCTCGTCGGAGGTGCCGTCGGTCTGCTCGCCGGCATCGGAGCACTGGCTATCCCCGGCGTAGGTCCGCTCATCGCCGCCGGTCCCATCATGGCTACACTCGCCGGAGTCGGCGTTGGCGGCGCGGTCGGTGGACTCGTCGGAGCCCTGGTCGGAATGGGCATCCCGGAGTATGAGGCCAAGCGCTACGAAGGCGCCGTCAAAAGCGGCGGAACGCTGCTCTCCGTGCACTGCGATACCTCCGAGCAGGTGGACTCCGCAAAGCGCTCGCTCGAAGAGACCGGCGCCAAAGACATCTCCTCCGCCAGCGAGGCAAGCTCTTCAAAGAAAGAGGGAGCCCATAGCACCTACGGCGACCTGTCTTCCGGCGACAACATCCAGGACCGCGATCTGGAAGATCGTCGCCTCAGCAACGACAAAACCGCTGACGTGGTCGTGTCCGACACTGCCATCGAAGATGATGTCGCACCCAATCGCAACATGTAACTCCCTCGGCTATTACACCGGGGCGGAAGAATGAACAAGAGGCTGCGATCGCTCACAGCCTCTTGTTTCGCATCTCCATCGCGTCCTTACAGCGAGACAATACCAACCTTCAGGCATTCCTATTATGGCCGCGCCGAGATCTGCCTTGCCTGCGCGTCCGCAGGAGAACTCGCATCTCTTCAATGCGACCTTGCCGCCCGAGCCCTCTCAACCGCCTTCGAAGCCTCCGTCACATCAAAGCGCCCGTCGTACACCATCACCCCGCCATCCAGAATCGCAGCGGGCTTCAACTTCCTGAACGCCGCATACGGATTCGGTGCTCCGTATGGCAGGTCGATCCCCTCCAGCTCATCATCGCTGATCAGCACCGGCCCCTCGATCTCCCTCGGCACCTCCATCGGTGCCGGGATCCACCACAGGTTGACCATCGTCGACAGCGGACGGCAGGGCACGCCGTAGTATCTCTCGTCCGCTACACCGCTCGCCGTGTACGCCATCCAGCACTGCTTCACGCCGCGCTCATTCAGATATGCCGCCACCGTCTTCAACTGCTGCCCCCAGTCCGAGTTCGAATCGCTCAGCAGCCGATGAACGTTTCTCTGTCCGCCCCAGGCCTCGTTGGCATACGCCATGTATCCCGGAAACGATCGCGCCGAGCTGACCACCTGAAACACCAGAAGCGCCGCCACGCCCACCAGCCATCGCGTGTCCCGCGCCACCAGCCAGCCCACCGCCGACGCGCCGACGATGTACAGGAAAGGATAGATGGGCAGAATATGCCTCAACCCGATGTTCATGTCCGAGTGCATCGCCAGACCCAGGAACACGGCAACCGGAACCAGCAGCATCAGCCACCGCCGGCGCAGGCTCCTCTCGCGCACCGCGACGTAGATTGCAAGCGCCAGCATCGCGAGAAACGGCAGCGTAGACTTCACCGCAATCACCGCCGGAAAGTACATCCACGTGCCGTGCCTCCGCAGCCTGCCGAACAGGTGGCTGATGTCGCGCTGCTCGGTGAGCTTCGTGTTCGCCAGCCCCCAGAGGTACGCCTCCGGCAGAACGTGCGCCCGCGCCATCACGCGCAGCGGCGCCGGATTCGCCACCGCTGCATACTGGTTCAGGTACGCCGCCAGCCCTGGATTCTGCGCCCGGCCATCGGGCCGGGCCGCATAACGAAATCCGTATGCAGCCCACAGCACGGCCAGCGCCACTGCACCCACCACCGCCACTCCTGCAAGCCGCTTCAGCGCCAGTCTGCGGTCACGATCTTCGAGATAGGCCACCCCGACCATAAGCACCATGCATGGCGCGAGAAAGATGCCGGTGAACTTCGTCGCGCACGCCAGCCCCGCTAAAACCCCCGCCAGCAGCAGTCGGGGGAGATCGGGCTTCAATATGTAACTGTACCAGGAATAAATTGCAGCGAGGACCATGCACGTGATCGCGGCATCCGTCGTCACCAGCGCACCATGCGCCAGCAGGTTTGGATCGAAGACCAGAAACGCCAGCGCGATCAGACCTGTCGTCACTCCAAACATGCGGCGGCCAAGAAAGAAGACCATCACCGCCAGCGCCAGCGTGAAGAACGAGATCGCTACTCGCCCGCGCCCCAGCACGTGGTCCGCATCGTTCCGAAACAGAAACTCCCGCCCATCGACAAACGCCTCCAGCTGCGAGTCGCGCCCCTGCTGCAGGGGCTCATACAGCCGCATCGGGAGCACCGGCAGCGCCGCCACCACCTTTGCCAGCGGAGGCGCCTCCGGGTTCAGCCCGTAGTCGTGATGCCGCACGATGGTGTAGCCGTCAAAGAGATGATGCCCCTCGTCCCAGCACATCGAGGTACGACGGTTCACTGCCAGCAGCTGCGCAAAGAACACCACCAGCAGAGCCGCAACACCTGCGCCATACCAGACCGCCCTTCGATCCTTCTGCACCTTCTGCGCGATCTGCAGCATCCGCATCTCTCTCCGGAACTCTTCCCGATTCTGATGCCCACGCCCGGCAAACTCCAGAGGCTCGTGCAGGAAATGTGACAGAACGCACGCGACCTCAAGCTCACCGTTCCCCCGCACAGGAACCCAAGCCGATCCAAACTCTCCGTACACAATGCAATCAAGACCGATGCCCTCGATCCCATCGCCTACGCAAAGCCGCATTGTGATCGCAGCGCAACGTGAAGGGCAGCCCTCATCACATAAGTCACTAAATCGTTGTCATCCTGAGCAAAGCGAAGGATCCCTGTATTTCCCCCGGCGCGCCTACACCGCCGGGTGCCCCATCTTCGCGACGGTCTCCTCGTCGCTAAGGTGGGTTCATTCAAGCGAAGCTCGAACCTTCCTCATCCCGTGTCAAGCTCCAACCTTCTGCAAGTCAATCAATGCAAAGGTCATACGGCCTGCCGACGAATACCTCTCCCCGTGCCACACTTTAAATAGGTCTAGAACCGGACCGTATCCGCGTGTTTGCCGAGCGATATTTGATGTACAGGGAAGGAAAACTCGCCGTCAAAAAACGCAAAAAACGAGCTAACTAATTTTTATCAATAATTTGTCTTATAGCTTTTTATTATCAATATCTTGCAGCTGAGGTCCAAAGCTAAGCCCCGCGATATGAAGAATTTGCACAAAATACAGGCAGGGGGGTGGGACGTGTTTTGGACAGGATGATGCCTCTACTCCTGCCTGCCCTTCGGCACCGGACGCGGTCCTGGACCATCCGCCGTCATCTTCACCGGCTCAATGTCGCCCTTGGCATCGAAGGTCATCCGGTCGATCGCCAGCACTCGCTGATTTGCCCCGGTCGTTCCCAGCGGATGCCGATGGTACACGATGTACCACTCGTCCGTTCCCGGAATCTGCAGCACGGAGTGATGTCCCGGTCCGTTGGCGATCTTCGGATCGGTCTCAAGGATCTTGCCCACACGAACGAACGGGCCCGTCGGACTCGTACTCTTGGCATACGCAACCCCGTAGGTCGAGTTCTCCCAGCTTCCCTCCGACCACATGAAGTAGTACACGCCCTTTCGCTTGATCACGAACGGACCCTCGACATAGTGCTCCGGCGTAATCTCGCGATACATCGCGCCGTCCTTCATGGGCACGACGCTCTTCAGGTCCCCGGCCAGCCGAGCCACATTACAGTGACCCTGGCCGCCGTAGTACAGGTAGATCGTGCCGTCATCATCCTTGAAGACGAACGGATCGATCGGCTGCGCACCGTTGTGAAACTCTCCGACCAGCGGCTTGCCCAGAGCATCGACAAACGGACCTCCCGGCGCAGCGCTGACCGCTACGCCAATCCCGCCGGGAAACGTGTCCGTCTTCTGAATGTCATTAGCCGCGAAGAAGAGATAATACTTGCCCTTCAGCTCGATTGCGGAAGCGCCCAGATCGCATACGCCGCCCATGAGACGTCCTTCACATCCATCACGTCCTTGTGCTTCGTCCAGTGCACCAGATCCGGAGACGAGAGCGCGTCGAGCGAGGTGTGCAGCAGGTACACCGGATGAATCACATGCCCGGCGCGCAGCTTTTGCTGCGGCGGATTGAAGCTCTTGTCCTGGCTGTCCGACTCCGGGCTCGATGAAGTCGGATAGATCCAGTACCGCCCTCCGAAGATGTGAATCTCAGGATCGGCATACCACCCCTGCCGACTCAAATTTGCGGTCGCCTGAGAGTACGAGGTCGAGACCAGTTGCAAGGAGAGGATAAGCATCAGGGCGCGGCGGAGATGTCGATTCACGATTCTTCCAGGGTCTTCAAGTTGGATCGTCAGAAAGTTAAGATCAGATTTCGGCAGCACAACGCCGCCCACAAAACATTCTACGGATCAACCGGACCGTTTTCCGGATGTAGCATGAGACCGTGCGCAGGATCGCAATTATGGTTAATCCCGTCTTCTCGCCATGGCGACGGAGAACCATCCCGCGCATCCAGCAGATCTTCGAGCATGCAGGCATCGAGGTCCGCCTTCTTGAGACCGCGCCCCAGCCCAGCTCTGCGGCCGTGCTGGACGAGCACGAACTCGACGCGGTCATCGTCTGCGGCGGTGACGGAACTGTCTTCGGACTCCTGCAGCAGCTCGCCGGAACACGAATCCCGATCGGCATCTGCCCCTTCGGGACGGGCAACATCCTCGCCGGAAACCTCGGACTTCCCCGGAATCCGGTAGCTGCAGCACGCGCTCTTCTTACCGCAAAGCCAGTAGCCGTGCCACTGGCTAAGCTCACCTGTGGGGCTCCGCCAAAGAGCTTCTTCTTCGCCATGTCGGCGGGGATCGGCGGACATGCCGCGATGATGCGCACAGCCCACCGTTACCGGAAACATCGCACCGGCAGGTTGGCGTACTTCGCTGCGGGATTCGAAGTTCTTGCGAAGCATCTCCTCGAACCCTTCGATCTCGAGATCACCACGACCGAAGGAGACGTCATCACGCGCCGCTCCTCTGAGATGATCGCCGTTCGTGTCGAAGCTCTCAATCTCTGGCGGCCCGGCGGAGGATTGCATCTGCCCTTCCTGCGCCTCGCCAGCGTCGAGGGATCTTCGCGTATGCGACTCCTTCAGGCCTCGATAGAAGCCCTGGCCCTCGGAGCGGGGCAGCGTGATCGCAGGCCCAGCTCACGCGCCGCTGCACACTATGAAGATGTCCTGCGCGTACAAGCGCGAACCATTCCTGGAGCCACCTACACTGCGGTTCCTGCTCTCCAGGCCGACGGAGAGATTCTCGACCTTCTCACCCCCGATGCCCCGATCACTCTCGAGATGGCGGAAGTCCAGGTCAATTTTCTCTCGCTCTCCACATAGAGCGTGGTCTTTTACTGCCAGCGATCGTCCATTGATCCTGTTTCTTCATATTCAGATCCCGAACGCGAGGATGCTGACGATGCCCGCTGCAACTCCGAGAATCATTTCTACATACATTCCCAGAAAAATTGCATTTACATGGGTTTGATAGAACTCTTCTGAGCTGAGCTTTCGCTCTCTTCGATACCAGAGCTCGATGGTAGTAGCGATTCGCTTCGAAAAAGATCGCCTTTTCCCCATATCAAAGGAAGGCGTCAGAAGAGGGTGCGCGAACTGTTTTGAGGAAAGTGAGCCACCAAGTGGCAGAGTCTGCTGTGCGATAGCTGAATGAAGGAAACTCATGGTGAAATCCTCCTCGACTGATCGAACGATAGCTCCACCACAGAAAGGCTGCCACGACATAAATACAGCAAAAACAGACATCAGAACCTCTCTTAGGGCAGCTTCAAGGTTTAGAAGCTGTGGTGTGTTTGATTTCGATATACTTCCACCCATGCTTCGCATTCTGGCTGCCACCTTCCTGGTCTGCGCACTTGCTGCGCACGCTCAGCAGTACGACCTCGTCCTTCGCAACGGCCACGTCATCGATCCCAGAAACAATGTGGACGCTCAACGTGACGTAGCCATTCGCGACGGAAAGATCGCCGCCATCGAAGCGTCCATCCCCGCGAGCGCTGCAAAGAAATCTGTCGACATCACCGGACTTTATCTCACACCCGGTCTCGTCGATATTCACGAGCACGTCTTCATCGGGCTTCGCCATAACGCCTGGGGCAACGGCGATCTCTCCGTCCAGGCCGACGTGATGGCTGTTCCCAACGGAGTCACCACGATCGCCGACGCCGGCTCCTCAGGCTGGCGGGACTTCGCCGAGTTCCGCCACCGTGTCATCGAGACATCCAAAACGCGCATCTTCGCGTTCATCAACATCGTCGGAGCCGGGATGGCCAACGCCGATGACGCTGCCGAGCAGAACGAGCACGACATGGACATCGACGAATTGTCGAAGGTCATTCAACAGAACCGTGACATCGTCGTCGGCATCAAGACCGCTCACTGGCAGCAGCCCAATTTCATCTCGGTGAAGACAGCTATCGAGGCCGGCAATCGCAATCATCTTCCTGTCATGGTGGACTTCGGCTGGTTCGACAACAAGTCCTATCAGCAGATGATCTCCACGCTGCTGCGCCCCGGCGACATCAGCACCCATGTCTTCAGAATGCCCGCGCCACTGTTGACACCTGACGGCAAACCCGCGCCGTACATGCTCGAAGCCCGCAAGCGCGGAATCAAGTTCGACGTCGGCCACGGCGGCGGATCCTTCAACTTCGCTCTCGCTGAGCCCCTGGTCAGGAACGGCTTCTTCCCCGACTCCATCTCGACCGACCTCCACATCAGCTCCGCCACAGGAGTCATGCTCAACATGCCCAACGTGATGAGCAAGCTGCTCGCGCTGGGTATCCCTCTCCCCGAGATCATCCGTGAATCCACAACCAATCCCGCCACAGAGATCGGGCATCCTGAACTCGGCCAGATCTCCGTCGGCTCTACGGCAGACATCGCTGTTCTGCGCATTGATCACGGTCACTTCGGTTACGCAGACCTTGCTGGCGGAAAGGTCGATGGAACCGAGCGCATTGTGCCGGAGATGACAGTGCGTGCAGGCCAGATTGTCTTCGATCTGAATGCACGCACCGCGGTTCCCTGGCGCGAAGGGCACCTGAAGTACGCAGCCCACTGAGCCGACCTGACCGATGAAGGACGGGCCACCGTGCTACGATGAGCGGAAACACCGGGCCGCGTTTCTCCTATCGATTGGAGTCTCCCCCATGAGAATGAACTCTCGTCTTCTCTGCCTCGGCGTGTTCGTACTCGCAGCCTTTCAGGCTCCCCCTCTGCTCGCTGCGCCACTTCCGGTCGGTGTCTACAACCTCTCCGCCATTACACCGACCTCAGGGATTCATTCCGGATCCGATGTAGGCACGTTGAGTGGCACACTGATCTTCGATGCGAGCTCAAACCTGACCTCCGCCAATCTGTCCTTCGACGATATGACCTCGTCTGAGATCTTCACCTTCACGAATCCCGGTCCCACCACGATCGACATTCCGCCCGGCCTGCTTGGCGCGACTGTCTACAATGCGGTCGATCCCAGCCAGTACTACGCCTTCAGCATTCGCGTCCCCAGCAATCCGTCCGGAGCCTTCTCTCTCACCTGCGGGACCGACTGCGATAACTGGCTGCTTGTGGATGACGGCCTGCCCACCCTGGTCTATGTTGAAGTCACGGGTTCCATCACGCCTGCGATATCACCTGTTCCTGAGCCCTCAACGATAGCTTTGCTGGAAACAGGCGCCCTCGCGATCCTGGGTTGGCGTCGGCGTCTCTTCTCTTAAAAACAATCGTAGAGCATCGGCTAGCCCTAGACTCTCCCGAGAGATGCCTACCCGGCTTTCCTCATGGCATGCCAACCACGAATGCGGACCAGATCAATGCAGATATCCTCGAATTCATCACAACATCTCAGGCCCAGACCGGAAAAGCTGCTTAACGTGCGTACGGATTCACCCCGGCCGTCTACAAGCATCTGAGGTGAATCCGTAATAACGAATCGGCTCTGATAAGGCTCGCGAACGGAGACTCGCGAAGAGTCCTATCGGTTACACGCGCACGTGCCCTGCCTCGCCGACCGCCACTTTGCCGCCGGTGACGGAAGCCGCCACATATTTGGCCAGCATGATCAGCTTGCTTGAGGAGGCCTCCCAGTAATCTGCCTGGTTCACCTCGACACGCAGTACGGCAATCTCGGGATCGTCCTCGCCCTTGGGAAACCATGCTTTGTACATCGGGTTCCACAACTCTTTGATCTTGCTACGATCCTGACTGACGCTCGCCATCCCTTTCAAGGCGATGTACTTGGAATCCTTCGGCTCTGCAAAGGTCAGGGTGACATGATGATCCTGATCGAGTTCATCCACCTTCTCTGAACCTCTTCGCGTGAGAAACCATAACGTTCCGTTGAACGGCTCGTCCTGCACCGCCATCGGGCGCGAACTCATCGTGCCATCCTTGGCCTCTGTCGTCATCATGGCGATGCGAATCCCTTTGACCAGTTCCGCGATCTTTGCCAGCCCCTCGTGGCCGCTCAGTTCCTTGTAGTGGCTGTCATGGTCGTGTTTTTCACTCATATCGCATGCTCCTCAGCTTTCTAGGATGCGAATTTCCCGGATACCGGCGGCTCACCATATTCTTCTAATAGCGTTCGCTTAATGGCTGCCCGGCAGTGGAGAGCGCGCCGGAAACATCGGAAATCGTGAGGAGCCCATGTCCACAAACAGCAGATTCTTCAACATCACCCAGCTTGCCGCCACACTGCCCGATCACGCAGAAACCATGCTGACGGACATTCGCCTCACCGACGAGACGGCTGCCAGCTGCCGGATCTTCCGCGTGCACCGTCGCGCCCCCGCCCATTACCACACCAGCTGTGACGAATATCTCTACGTTCTCACCGGCCGCGCAGAGATCGTCATCGAAGGACAATCTCCAAAGGAGATCGGTCCTGGTGAGCTCGTCTTCTTTAAGAAGAACACAGTTCATGCTCTCCAGACGATCTTCGAGCACCCCTTCACCGTTCTCGCCATCGATACGCCGCGACGTCCTCCCGAGGATATCCACTTCGTCAATCCCGCGGATGGCACACCCGAGAGCTTCATCAAAACGCAGTATTGAGGTCTATCGGAGAGCGAGCTTTTCCTTCTGCAGCCATGCGGGCGAGAACAATCGAAGATTTACATCTTCTCCTAACCCATAAGAGCGCTAAGCTTTTATAGGCCCCTAGATTTGCAGATGAATACCGAGACCCCAGTTCTGGCTTCCCATACACCGCTGGCCGTTGAGAATCCCGCCAGCCCGCTTCGCCCCGGTGCGCGCATTCCCCGCCTCGACTTCCTTCGAGCTGTCAGTGCAGGAATCGTCGTCATGTATCACAGCGGATATGAGGCGATCCCCGCCGGCTTTGGGGTGCTCACGTTTTTCGTCATCAGCGGCTTCCTGATCACCCACCTGCTCATTCGCGAGAAAGAGGCGACGGGCACCATCTCGTTTCGCAACTTTTACATTCGCCGCTCGCTCCGCATCTTCCCGCCGTTCTACGTCTACTGGATCATCGCCATAGCGGCACTTCTGCTGCGCCACGCCAAAATCATCTGGCCCCAGGCGATCTGCGCGCTGCTCTACGTCAACAACTACTACCAGGGCCTGCATAACTATCCCAGCAGTCTTTTCAGCCATACGTGGTCGCTGGGTGTCGAAGAGCAGTTTTACCTTCTCTGGCCTGCCGCCTTCGTTCTCTTGCGCAACCGCCTCGGCACACTCGCACGGGGCCTTCTGTTCCTCATACCGGCGCTCTGGATCTATCGCAGCTTTCTGTACTTCCACGGTGTAAGCGATCCGTACATCTACACCTCGTTTGAGACTCGCATCGACGCCATCCTTGTGGGCTGCCTCTTCGCCATCCTGCTCCACATCAACGCCGCACCCCGCCTTATGGTTCAGCTGCGGCGGCGAAGGTATCTCCCCCTCACCCTCGCGGCGCTGGCGTTCTCCGTCTTCGGCGGAGGTCCGCTCGGACTTGCCTATCGCGATGTCGTGGGATTCGCGATCGACCCGCTGCTGCTCATGCTGCTTATCCTTCAGCTCATCGAGACGCCGCAGGCCAGCTGGATGGATAACCGATTCATCGTCTATCTGGGCGGCATCTCGTACTCAACGTATCTCTATCAGCAGCTCGTTATTCCGGCGGTAACATCGCCCATGCACGGGCTTCCAAAGCCCCTCATCTCGATGGCTTGTCTCGCAGGAGCGTGGATCATCGCCAGCATCTCCTTCGAGCTGGTGGAGAAGCCCTTCCTTCGACTCAAGGAACGCTTCACCGCGCGCTCCGTTCGTGCCGACAGATAGTTGAGAGGCTCCTCCTTAGACAACATGAGCCCGGCACGTGCCGGGCTCATGTTGTCCTCTAGAGGGGGAATCTCGCTTACGCCTCCGCCGCTGGCGTAAAACCATCACAGCCGCTGATCGGCGTGACCTTCAGGTGAAGCGTTGCATGCTTCGGGTGGCCGCACTCATCCACCATGTTCAAAGGCGCCTCATGGCTCTTGAGAATTGTAATCAGCGCCGGGGCCGAGTGATGGGTCTCACCAAAGTGAGTACAGAGACCACACTGTCCATTCTGCAGATGTTCCATAGCTTGCCTCCTCCTGCTTGCTTTGAGTCGCCAATGTCAAAAGCTGTTGCCCGGCTGTCGGGCACCATTCTGAGTTCAATGTAGTCCCGGTGCGAGAACCTGTAAATTGGGACCAGCCTGGTCCGCTGACAAGCCACACCACGGCAGTCGCAGGGCCATCGTGGAACTTCCCGCCTGTCGCGGGCGTATCTTCATCAGCAGACGGAGGTACGGCAGCTTTGAACTTCACCGATCCCATCTACACCGCTGGAATGACTGAACATCAGCGCGCCTGGTTCTACGCCGAATATGAGCATGCCCGACGCGACGAAGTTGTCGGAGTTCTTCTTGCCGTGTTTCTCGGCAACTTCGGACTTCATCATTTCTACCTGCGCCGCAACGGGCTCGGCATCCTGTATCTGCTCTTCAGTTGGACGGGGCTGCCCGCGATTGTAGCCTTCGTTGAAGCCTTCCTGATGCCCCGGCGCGTTCGCGACTACAACGCCATGCAGGCAAGCTATATCTCCGGTCAGATTCGTGCCAATGGTGCCAACGTCGGCGGCTATCCGCTGGCCATCAACTCCACCACCTGCAGCGCATGCGGGACTCCCCTGGCCGCGGGCGCAGGATTCTGTCCTCGTTGCGGACTCGCGGTGGCGGGTCAGCCCAGCGCCTGATTCCTGTCCGCTTTATAACTCCGCCCGTATAGCCTGTTCGATGAAGTCCTCGCCCCAGGGTCTTCATGTCAATTCGGCACCACGAAGGACGAGGCGCTACACCTATCTCAGGCTCGCCAGAATCGCCCTCGCCACATCCGCGTGGATTGCATTCTTCTCGTCCGTTGTTAGGGTTGTCTCCGTCAGGTAGGAGGCAATCAGGATCGGCTTTCCCGAAGGCCGGTACAGCACGCCGATATCGTTGTTCGAGCCGTGGCCGCCCGATCCCGTCTTGTCCGCGACCTTCCAGTCTGCCGGCAACCCTGCAACAAACTTTGCCTTGCCTGTCGTGTTGTCCAGCATCCAGTCCGCAAGCTGCTTTTTGGAATCTGCCTTCAGCACATTGCCAAAATAAATCTTCTGCAGATTGCCCATCATGGCGTTCGGTTCCGTCGTGTCGCGCGGATCACCCGGCGTCGCCTCGTTGAGAGTCGTCTCCGTGCGGTCGAGCCGCGTCACCTTGTCGCCGATCGAGCGCGCAAAGGCCGTGATCGCCGGTGGTCCGCCAAAGCTCGCCAGCAGCAGATTGGCCGCCGTGTTATCACTCAGCGTCAATGCTGCTTTGCAGAGCTCCGCCACCGTCATGCTTTCTCCGGCGTGCTTCTCCGTCTCCGGCGAGTACTCTACAAGGTCGCTCCTGGTGTACTTGATCGCTCGATCAAGATGTTCCTTCCCTGCATCCACTCGCTGCAACACGAGCGAAGCCGCCATAAATTTGAAGGTGCTGCACATCGGGAAACGCTCATCGCCGCGATGTGCGACTCGTTTGCCGGATGAAAGCTGAATCGCGACTCCAAGCCGGCCTTTGCTTTTGGCCTCGATCGCCGCCAGTCTTTCAGCGAGGTCTCCGGCCGAAGCGGCCAGCAACGCAGTCGGGCTGGTGAGTGCTGCGGCGATGGAGACGAGGGCGGAACGGCGGGTAAGTGTCAGATTCGGCATGGGGTGTATGCGATTCTATGCACGCCCCTTGTGGAACCCCTGTGAATCGGGAGGCGTACCCGCTTGAGTAACCTCAATGCCTTACGCGATAGAACATCTGGACCAGTCCCGTCGGAAATTGCTTGCACCCCGAAAGCTCCAGCTCAGCCTCCGGATATGGTTCCGGAAACAGCGGAACACCCTGCCCCAGCAGGCGAGGATGGACCGAGAGGATAACCTCGTCCACCAGCCGCTGTTGCAGAAACGACCGCACCATCTCACCGCCGCCCACCAGCCAGATGTCCCTGCCCGGTTGCTGGCGAATGCTCCACAGCCACTCACCGATGTCGCCGGCGACAAAGGTGGTGTCCTGGTAAACTCCCGGCGGTCGTGTGCGCGAGAATACAAAGTTCGTAATGCCCGGCCCGAAGCCGCGGCCCGGCGCAAGCTCCTGGACTTTTTCCCATGTCCTGCGGCCCATCACCGCAATGTCCACCCCTCTGAAGAACTCGGCCATTCCGTAGTCTTGGTCCGTGAACAGCCAGTCCACGCTCCCATCCCTCCGCGAGATGTATCCGTCCAGCGAGCAGGCGACGTAGTACTTCAGTCGACGCATAATACCGAGCATAGCGCGTCCCCTGCGCGGTGTCGTCCAATTTTGACGTCAGAGCTCTCCTGCACCTGAACCATCTTTTGCTGGCCTCCTGCGAAACTGGCGAAGTGTCATGAAAGGTCTAGCGGTGCAGCGGAGGGTTCTGCGTTCTCAGCCACTCCAGCAGGCCCGCAGGATCATCGGTGAGGATAGCGTCGACCTTAGCGTCCGCCAGCCTCTTCCATCCCGCCGCGTCGTTGCTGGTGTAAGGAACCACCTTGTAGCCTGCCTGGTGGGCCGCTTGGACCTCTTCCGGGGTCGCGAGGCTCTCATCCGGCGAGAGAAAGTCGCCCTTACGCAATCCAGCCGCCTCGCCGATATGCGCAAAGCTCTTATCCTCGTCGCTGATGCCCATCAGCTTGTCGTACTTCGCCTGTCCGAAGAGAGCCGAGAGACGGATCTGAGGATCAATCTCCTTCATCTCCCGCAGCGTGCGAAAGTCGAAGCTCTGCAGGATCACTCTCGACTGCAGATGGTGCCTGCGCAC
This sequence comes from Edaphobacter sp. HDX4, assembly GCF_036877565.1. Lineage (NCBI taxonomy): Bacteria > Pseudomonadati > Acidobacteriota > Terriglobia > Terriglobales > Acidobacteriaceae > Edaphobacter > Edaphobacter sp. HDX4. The sequence continues at coordinate 148,680 of NZ_JAEDXW010000012.1, read as the reverse complement.
CGCTTCGTCGATCATCTGTACAAAGACCTCGGGAGACGGCGTGATCTCCGGATGATTGGGAAAGATCTTGGTCTCGACGTTGAAGTCGAAGCTGCCCAGCGGCGCCAGCGCCAGCACCTCTTCGAATGTAGGAATCGTCGTGTGCGGAACCGCAACCTGGTTCGGAAAAGCCTTCAGAGTGTTCGCACCGCAATCGTACTTCTTCAGCTCGGCCAGGGTCAGTGAGTGAATCGTCGTTCCCGGCGGAAGCTCTGGTCCGTCACAGTGGCGCTCTCCGGTAAGCGCGGCGTTGATGCGCGGATCGTCGAAGTGTGGCTGCGTCAGGTAGGGCGAGTGCGAAACGACCAGCACGTTGTCCTTGGTCACCGCTACGTCCAGCTCCACCGCATCGACCTTCAGCCCTGCAGCGTACTGGAATGCGGGAATCGTATTCTCCGGCCGGGCGGCGCGACCCCCGCGATGCGCATGGACAAGAATCTCCGAAGTCTGGGCGAAGGAAGGCAGTGCTGCGGCCAGCAGCAGGGCGACAAGATGTCCACGCATAACAGCGATTGTGACCGCCGGTAGTTACAACGCGATGAAGGTGCTGATAGAACGGAGGGATGACTTTGCGCCGTATCATCGTCTCCGCTCTTTGTCTTGCCGCCGCTGCCGCCTGCCTGGGTCAAACCGCGCCAACAGACGCTAAGCAGCGTGCAGAGCTCGGCGTTCAAGCGCTGCAACAGTGGTACGTGCCGAAGATGGGCCTCTATCGCACCACCGGATGGTGGAACGCGGCCAACGCAATCACCACCATCACCGATTACATGCGCGTCACAGGCTCGAAGCAGTACGAGAAGGTGCTCGCCAACACCTACAAGCAGGCCCAGATCACCATCCCCAAAGAGCAGCGCATCGACGCCAAAAAGGAGCTGACCGGCTTTCCCGGTTTCCTCAACAATTACTACGACGACGAAGGCTGGTGGGCGCTCGCGTGGATCAACGCCTGGGACCTGACCCACGACCCGCGTTATCTGACCATGGCGCGATCCATCTTCGAGGATATGGCTGCCTCGTGGGATCAGACCTGCGGCGGAGGAATCTGGTGGAGCAAGGATAAGAAGTATAAGAACGCCATCGCCAACGAGCTCTTCTTTTCCGTCGCCGCTCACCTCGCCTCGCGCGTCTACTCCGCCGAAGGTCAGGCCTACGCCGACTGGGCCTCGAAGGAGTGGCAGTGGTTCCAGGCAACAGGCATGATCAACAGCGATCATCTCGTCAACGACGGTCTCGTCATCGACACTGCTACAGGCAAGTGCCGCAACAACCAGAAGACCATCTGGACCTACAACCAGGGGGTGCTCATCGGAGCGCTCGCGGAGTGGTCTCGGACAGGTGGCGGCGGCGACGTCCTCACCAATGCGCGGCAGATCGCGGACGCTGCCGTGACTCACTTCAGCGACAAGACCGGCATCATCCATGAGCCCTGCGAGCCCAACTGCGGAGCCGACGGCATCCAGTTCAAAGGAATCTTCCTGCGCAATCTGCGCGACCTGAACGCCATTGCTCCCGAACCGGTCTACGGCAGAGCCTTCTCCGTAAATGCGGACTCCATCTGGGCCAAAGACCGCACTCCGCAGAACACCTTCGGGACTGTCTGGTCAGGACCTCCAGGCGAATCGAATGCGGGAACGCAAAGCTCGGCGCTGGATGCTCTGGTAACAGCGATAAAGCAGTAGAAGGTGCTCTCAGCGCCCTAGCCCCGGAGGTTCACAAGTCCGGAGAGCAGACCCCCGTATTCTTTCGTGCCCGCGCTCCACTCACGTGAAGGAATCATCCACATTCAGCCTTAGAGTGAGAGATTCCTCGACTCTGCGCCTCACCCTTCGACCAACCGTATCTCCTTGATTCTGGGAAACGAGGCCCTTGGCGGTAAAATAAGCAGGTTGCGGGAAAATCTGATTCAGGAAGACAGGCAATGAGCACAGTAGCGCAGACGGCAGTGGCGGGGCAGGTGGAAGCAGCAGCTAAGGCGGCAGGACTGGTTGTGGTCTCAGTGGAAGAGGGCAAGGACTTCTCCGGGGGTCCGACGGCGCGGTTCACCCTTGCGCTCGCCTCCAATAATGCAAAGCGTCAGGCGTTCGAGCTGAGCGCTGCCTTCGACTTCTCTCAGGGTGCCCTGAAGAGCGTGGTTGAAGCCTACATGCGGGAGTCCGCGACCCGGCTCCGGAACCCGCGTCCGGACTGTTATCTGACCATGCTCGGTCTCCCCCTTAGCTTCGGCAAGTTCGAGTGGCCCTTCCACTCTTCCACTTCGGGCGCTGACACCCACATCGTTCACGGCGAGGCCCGCCTCGAGGATGGAAAAGAGAGCATCCTCCACGCCAAGGTCGCCGCGTCCATGACAGTCACCTTCGCTGAGGTGGTACCTGCGCTCGAGCAGCCCTTCGCCGAGAGCTTCATCTACAACGCGGTCCGAAAGACCATGGACCAGGGACAGCTTGAGCTGGTCAAGAGCGGCAACCGTCAGCCGGTTCCTGTCACCACCCGCTACTACAGCTCGAAGCAGAAGCGCTTCATCTTTAATGACACCACCGAGGCGCAGCGCATGGAGTTCCTGGCCGCCAAGGTCTTCTGGCTTTCGGGAGTCCTCGGCGGAAGCGAGCCGGTCTGGCTGGCCGACCCCCGCGATGCCCAGTACCTGAACACCACGATCGAAGACCTTCGCAAGACAGCCCAGGCCCTCGCCGGCGAAGGGATCGTCTGTCTCGCCGCGGACACCGACTTTGCCATCCCCACCGAGGCTTTGATGGGACATCGCGACGGCTACTTCCAGGAGTTGGAAGCGGGACTCAAGTTCACCAGACCCAGCTTCAACGAGGAAATGCGGGCCGGTCACACGAATATGTAGTTAAAATGATGCAATTCGGTCACTTAACTCTCAAATAATTGCAACCCCTCCAGAGTCTGGCGTATCTTATAGGGCGGCCTGACTAAAGAGGTACCACGGCGTGCCTCTTAGGACCCTTCTTGTACAGGGCTCCTGGCCGTGAGGGATACATGAAGCTTAACCGCATTGCAACACCACTGATGGCAGTGGTCCTTATGAGCGGCGCCCCGTTTTTTGCGCATGCCCAGAACTCCCAGCAGCAGAACCCCCAGTCGCAGATCCAGGACTGGAATACACCACCTGCCGGTACCGAGCAGGCGCAGCAGGGTTTCCGCGACGGTATCGAAGCAGCCAAGCTGGACAAGGCAGCCAAGCGCAAGATCGACGCCAAATCGTCTCATCTTTACAAGAATCCCCCCGTCAAAGGTGCAGCCCGCGACTCCTATCGCGACAGCTTTGAGAAGGGGTACCAGGCCCAGCTCCAGCACGACAACTCCGGCATGTAATTGCCCGGAGCGCGAACGAGAACTCGCTCGGTGAGCGATTCAAAGAAGAGGGTCCCGTCGCGGGACCCTCTTCTTTTTGCCTCGCGCTTGCAGATTCTTTCATCTCTCATCGAGTCTTGGAGTGCAAACAGAAGTGGCGGTTCCCTTGAGTGACTCTGATATGAAAGCTGCCGTCCTTCGTGCCTCCGCCTCCTCTCTCTCGATCGAGGAAGTTCCTCGTCCCCAGGTCACCCCCGGATACACCCTGCTACGCGTCCTGGCCTGCGGGGTCTGCCGAACTGACCTCCACATCTTCGAACACGACCTTCCTACCGTCCGCGACCCTCTCATCCCCGGCCACCAGATCGTCGGCGAGGTCATCGACGGAGCCACCCCGGAGCTTCCGCTCGGCTCCCGGGCTGGAGTCTCCTGGATCGGAGGGGCTGACCTGACCTGTCCGTTCTGCAAACGGGGGGAGGAGAACCTCTGCGATTCACCCACGCTAACCGGCTATACCGTGGATGGCGGTTACGCGGAATTTGCCCTCGTGCGGTCTGATTTTGCCTTCTCTCTACCCTCTGCCATCGAACCCCAACTGCTCGCCCCGCTGCTCTGCGCCGGAATTATTGGCTTCCGCAGCCTGCGCGTGGCAGGCACCCAGCCCGGCGAACGCGTGGGCCTGTTCGGCTTTGGAGCCTCCGCCTCGCTCGCCATCCAGGTGCTTCGCCACTGGGGATGCGAGGTCTACGTCTCCACCCGTGGCGAGCAGCATCGGGCGCAGGCCGCGTCGCTGGGGGCATTCTGGATCGGCACGGAGAACGATAGGCCACCCGTCCCCCTGGATCGCGCTGTCACATTTGCTCCCTCCGGCGAGGTTGTCGTCTCGGCACTCGCCAGTCTGCGCAAGGGTGGCGTGGTGGCGATCAATGCGATTCACCTGGATCAGATGCCCGCGTTCGACTACGACAAACTGCTGTGGGGAGAGCGCCAGATCCGTTCCGTGACCAACATGACGCGGCAGGACGCACGCGACTTCCTCGACCTTGCAGCGCAGATCGGGATCCGTCCGCACGTGCGCACCTTCCCGCTCGATCAGGCGAATGAGGCATTGCAGGCGGTGAAACACGAGACCGCCGACGGCCCGTGCGTCATCCTGCCCTGATCGACTACTGAACGGTCTGGGGATTGGGGAGCGGGTTTCGCTTGTCCCGCAGCGTGTCCAGGGAGACCGAACCAGGGGCAAGCGCCTGGCCTACATCGGGCAGGAACATCTCCAGGCCCTTCTCCGGAGTCATTCTGCTGTAACCCTTTACGAGTTGCTCGTGGTACTTCGTCAGATCCAGATCGAACCACCGATCGCCCGAGGCATCGATCAGGGTAAGATCGGCGTCGCGCATTATCAGCTTGCCAAAACTCACGGAGCCTCCGCGCAGCCGCAGAAAGTTGTGCCACTTCGCCAGTTCGCTATCGTCCTCCGCCGATGTACTCCCATAGGTCACCACGACATCCGGAGCCCGCAGCGAGATGGACGAGATGTTCCCGCGGATATGAGGTGGCGGCAACAACTCGGTCGTATTGAAGTAGATGTCGTTATCTTTCACCGCCACCCCCTCGATCGGCTGCTTCCCGATGAGGTCGTCGACCTCGACCTTCAATCCGCTCAGGAGTCCCTTGACCGGCATCTTCAGCACGTTTATCTTCGCGATTCGCAGCAGAACCCTTCCGTCCGGAGTCGGCGAGACGGTCCCGGCAACCTCGACCGGCAGCGGAAGCAGAAGCTTATGCATGGTTCCGGAGAGTTTGATCTGCTGCCCTTCGCCGGTCAACTTCATGTTTGTGAGCGGCGAGCGCGCAGCCATCGAGGCGTTCAGAAAGTTGGTGATGTCGCCGATGTTGACATGGACGAGGCCGCGATCGATCTGGAGAATAAAGCTGTTCTCGTCATCCAGGGAAGGCACCACGGTGGGCCGCGTCGGAACCATCTCTCCGCGAAGCCACCGGACATAGATTCGGAACTGCGGCCCCTTTCGAAGCTCGAGATTATGCGCATAGACCGTCGTCACAGCGGAGTCCGCAGGGCTGCCGCCTGGAGCCGCGACCTGATTTGCCTGCGGGCCTGTGGCCGGCGCCTGGCTCTTCTTCGAGCCTGAGGGCCATAGGACCCAGACAAGAAAAAAAACAATGGCGGTGGCAGCTGCGGCGAGGACGTAGCGTGAGGTCTTCATAGGTGGGTCTTTCCGCTGTTTAAGAGGTCGATACGAAAGTATGCGCATTCGTGTGATGCAAAAACAAATGCAATCACTATCCGGCGGCCCGACAAAGTCGGCGATACCATGGCCCGGATCGAAACTTGACTGATACGACGGGGTTTCGATCTGTAAGGGGGAAGATATGAGGTTCGCCAGCATCGCTGTGCTTGTCTTGGCCGGACTCACGCTTCCGATGATTGCGCAGAGCCCAGCGAGTTCCCGGCAGACACCACCCACTGCTCCACAGGCAGGTGAGAGCAACACCCAAAGCGGCACCGCAGTCGAGCCCACGCGCGACACAAACGGCGTCTACACCATCACCCGCAACTCTCGAATCGTCATCCTGGATATGGTGGTAACTGACGCGAGGGGCAAGGTTGTCACGGATCTCAAAAAGGATGATTTCCACGTTACCGAGGCGGACGAGCCGCAGACCATTCTGAACTTCGAGCCCACTGGAACGCACTCACTCTCTTCTCAACTCGATATCGATTCGACCGCCGCGCTCGACAAGGTCGCTCCTGGGGCTCCCGTGAACATCGTCCTGCTCGATGAGTTCAACACCCGCTTCGAAGACATGGCCTTCGCCCGCTATTCGCTGAAGAAGTTTCTTGAGCGCCAGCCGGGCAAACTCTCTACCCCCACCATGTTGGTCGCTGTCAGCCTGCAGAACTTCACCGTGCTGCACGACTACACGCAGAGCAAGGATGACCTGATTACTGCGCTCAATCATCATCTCGCAGCCTATCCGTGGCAGACGCATCAGTATGCGTGGATCGGCGAGCGCTACACCACCGCCTTTCTGACGCTGCGCCGTGTTGCCCTGGCGACAGCCGGTCACCCCGGGCACAAGAACATGATCTGGATCGGCCGCGGCTTTCCCAACCTCAGCATGGGAGACTTTCCACTGGATACAGCGAACCGGATCGACACCGCGGTCCAGGACTGCGTCAATACTCTGCGTGACGCTCGCATTACGCTCTACACCATCGATCCGGCAGGGGTGCAGATCGACCCGGCGGCCTACGGTGCCGGAGCAGCTTTTTCAGACCCCTTCGGCGGGAACTACCAGTTTGCCAGACTCGCGACCGCTACCGGAGGCCGCGCCCTGTATGGCCGCAACGATGTAGATATGGAGATCGGCACCGCAATTCGCGATGGCGCCGCCTTTTATTCGCTCACTTATCGACCGACCAACGACTCCAGAGATCTAAAGAAGTTTCGCCGGATCAATGTTACGGTCGATCGCCCCGGTCTGACCGTGACCACGCGCGAAGGCTATTACCTTCAATACGGGCCCGAGAGGCTGACCCCGGCTAATCCCTCAAAACGCCTGATGGCCGATCTGCTTCTGGCAGATGCCAGCACCATGGTCTACGACGGTGTGCCTCTCTCCGTCGAACGAGTCCCGGAGTCTCCCGATCGCTTCAATATCCATATAGAGGCGAAAGGACTGGCATGGACCTATGCCACCGCGACGGAGCCACGCCGCGCCGAGGTCATCCTGATGGCCTCCACCTTTGACAAGAAGAACAAAGAGCTCCAGCGTGATGCCAAGATCATCCGTGCAAATGCGACAGGCGACGTTCTTCCGACAGGCAGGCTGGAACGGGCTCTCGATATTCACTACAGGATGCCGCATGATTCCAAGGCTGTCCGCGTCCGCTTCGTTATCCGGGTGGCGGCTACGGGCCATATCGGAACCGCTGATATTGATCTGACCAAGCCTTTGCCGTCCACCACAACATCCGTCTCACCCACTGGAGAAGCTGCGCGTTGATACCGGCTGCCTGTTGATGGCGACTCTCTCGATCCGGCGTGCTGCATGGCCGGCGCTCTGAGCAGTCCACAATGGCAGAAAACGACCGTATCATGGTCCTTGATGAACGACCTGAACCTAGCCGCACTCTCTACCGAAGCACGAAACCCTCGCACCACGGATATCGACCAGCTCTCCACCCTCGAGATGCTGACCGTGATCAACCAGGAGGACCAGACGGTTCCCCAGGCAGTCGCGACCCAACTGCCGCAGATTGCGCGCGCCGTCGACGAGGTCGCCACACGATTCGAAAGAGGCGGCCGCCTGTTCTATATCGGTGCCGGAACCAGCGGAAGGCTTGGTGTACTGGACGCCAGCGAGTGCCCGCCTACCTTCTCCGTGCCGCCGACGCTGGTGCAGGGCCTCATCGCAGGCGGCGACTCGGCCCTGCGGAAGTCGAGCGAAAAATCTGAAGATTCGCGCGAACAGGGCGCGGCCGATCTACTGGCTGCCGGCTTTGGGGAGGATGGCTCCCCCGATACGCTGGTCGGCATCGCTGCCTCCGGCCGAACACCCTATGTGATTGGTGCGATGGAGCAGTCGAAGCAGATGGGATTGCTGACTGTCTCGCTGACCTGCGTCGCCGATTCGCAGATGGCGGCCATCGCCGACATTGCGATTGCTCCGGTTACGGGACCGGAGATCGTCACTGGATCGACGCGTCTGAAGGCTGGTACCGCGACCAAGCTTGTGCTCAACATGCTTTCGACCGGAGTCATGATTCGCACCGGCGCCGTCTACGGCAACCTGATGGTCAACGTTCAGCCAACCAACGAAAAGCTTGTGGATCGTGCGCAACGCATTATCGCCGAGGCCACTGGAGTAGACAGGGCCACCTCAGCCAGACTGCTGGAAGAGGCGGGAAGCGTGAAGACAGCGATTGCCATGCAGAAGCTGGGGCTTAACCGCGAGGCAGCCGAGGAGCGGCTGAAGGCTTCCGGCGGAAGTCTGGCTCGCGCCCTCGCGTAAGTCGCAAAGTGACCGGGAGTCCCCCGACGACAGAGTGGAACGGCCCATGGGCCCAGGCTTCCGGGCGATCTGCTGGGCCGCCACTCAGCGAGAGAGCAACTGTCTCAAGCGGTCTTTCCGCTCTGCTGACGCTGCCCACCGAACCGCTCTACGAGCACCGGTTTTGCCGGATACGGGATCGAATCATCGGTGACGACACGATTTCTGCCTTCCGACTTTGCGCGGTAGAGCGCGGCATCAGCGCGTTTGAGTATCTCTGCCAGCGAGTCGCCGTCTTGCAGCTCCGCCACTCCGGCGCTGGTGGTCGTCTGAATCATGCGGCCATCGTAGTGAATTCGCATTCGCTCCAAAGTGCAACGCAGCTCCTCTGCCACCAGGGTTGCGTCGATGGCATCCATGCCGGGCAGGATGACGACAAACTCCTCGCCCCCCATGCGGGCGATCATATCTTCGGGACGCAGCTGCTCCTTCACCAGATCGACGAAGGCGCACAGGGCGACATCGCCGCCGCCATGTCCATAGGTATCGTTGACTCGCTTGAAGTTGTCGAGATCCATGGCGATGATTGCGATGGGACGCTCGCGCCGCTGGCACCGCGCCATCTCGCGCGCGGCATGCTTCATCATTGTCCGGCGATTAAGAGTGCCGGTCAGAGCATCGACGCCGGCCGCGTGCGCTATGCTGCTGTGCATTTCGACCACCGTGAAGAGCACATACATCAGCAGCATGCAGTACGACATCAGCATGATTCCCAGCATGGAGTACATCCAGTGCGGGTTCATCCAGGGGTCAGAGGTCGAGGCCTCCGACAGACCGTGCAGCGATAACACGCAGCGATACGCCAGCAGAAGGGTGTAGATTCCGAGAAAAGCCGCCGTAAGCCGCGAGGCAATCATGAAGCGCTTGTCCGTCTGCTGCACCATCATCCAGGTCAGTGCCATGGTGATGGCAAGCACGGGCAATGCAGCGACGCTGAATGACCACAGCCAGATACCTCTGTGAAACATCTCGGCGTACGCCACCATATCGACCACGACCAGCGCCATAGCCACCCAGTTGCGGAAAGGAGTGCGGGCCACAAACCAGCGCAGGCCTATAAAGGCCAGGACGAAGGAAGCGATGTTCAGCTCATTCGCAACAAAGACACTAATGAATCTTGGCGCGTAGCCGTTTAATCCCTGCAGAGAGGTCTTCGCAAAATCTACGAGGGTAGAGGCGGCAAGCCAGCGCGCCCCGACCACGGTACGATCGACGACCGAGAGGGAGAAGAGAGCAACGGTAAACAGACCAAGAGAGACAAGAAAAAAAACAAAAGAAGTTGTGTAATCCATTAACTGGGGCCCCATTACAACGCAATACAAATCGGGCCACAGAGTAGCGCCCGCGAAGCGGTCAATCAAATAAATTGACCTTCATGCCGACACCAAAGTTACTGTTCTGTCCCGGATGAAACCGGGAGGCAGACTAAAACAGACTGAGCTTCCTTGGCATCTCGATATTGAGATGCTCATAAGCGAGCCGGGTGGCCACGCGACCTCGAGGAGTTCTGTCTAAAAAGCCAATTTGAATCAAAAAAGGTTCATAAACCTCTTCCAAGGCATCCTGTTCTTCAGCCAGAGCGGCTGCCAGGGTATTTAACCCGACCGGACCCCCGTCATATTTTTCGATGATCGTACGCAGCAGACGCCTGTCCAGCTCATCGAACCCATGAGCATCCACCTCGAGCAATTCCAGGGCCCTTTGCGCTGTCTCGCGATCAATTTTCCCTGCCGCACGTACCTGCGCATAGTCCCGCACGCGCCGAAGCAGACGATTGGCGATACGCGGTGTTCCCCGTGAGCGCATCGCGATCTCGGCAGCGCCATCCTGGTCGATGGGCACGCCCAGAACCTCGGCAGAGCGCTCGACTACAAATCGAAGCTCGTCGTCAGTATAGAACTCCAGCCGCAGAAGAATCCCAAATCGCGATCGCAGGGGAGAACTCAGCAGACCCGGACGCGTCGTCGCTGCCACAAACGTGAACGGCTTGATGTCCATGACGTGGGTGCGCGCCGCCGGACCCTGTCCGATCATGATGTCGAGTTTGTAGTCTTCGAGCGCTGTGTACAGCTTTTCCTCAAGTACGGGCTGCAGCCTGTGGATTTCGTCGAGGAACAGCACCTGCTTCTCCCGCACATTGGTCAGGATGGCGGTCAGATCGCCTTGAATCTGCAACGCCGGTCCGCTGGTCTGCTGGAAACCCACTCCCAGCTCGTTCGCAATAATCGTGGCAAGAGTGGTCTTTCCCAGTCCGGGCGGTCCGAAGAGCAGCACGTGGTCCAGCGCCTCGCCACGAGACCTCGCGGCCTCGAGCGCGATCGCCAGCTGCTCCTTCGCTTTTGTCTGCCCGATAAATTCCCTCAGACGCGTAGGCCGCAGCTTGAGCTCGAACGCCACATCATCATCCACCCGTCCGGCCGAGACCAGCCGTTCCGCGTCTTCCTTGGATCCACGGTTGAGATCGATCTTCGACTTGTTCTTCGGAAAGTCCACTGAAGGCGATGGTAAGGCGAAGCCACGGGGGAAGCAACCGAACATTACAGTCAATGCACAGTTGATATACCGTAGACACAATGAACCGCCGCCAGATGATCACAGGTGCCGCCGCAATGTCCGCAGTCCTCTCTTCCTCCGCCCATGCGACCGGCGCCGACCGAAGCTTCCTCGAGATCACAACCTGGCGTCTTCACAACAGCGACGAGGACCAGGCAAAACGCGTCTCGGATTACCTGGAAGGCGGTCTCTTTCCGGCGCTGACCCGTGCCGGAGCCAGACCCATCGCGGCCTTCGCCACGCTGATCGGCCCGGACACCCCCACTCTCTTCAGCATCGCGGAGTACACCTCGCTCGGCTCCATGCAGGAGGTCCTCAGCCACCTGGGCTCGGACGCCGAGTACAACAAGGCATCGCAGACGGTGGGCTCCGGTCCCGGTATGCCGTTTGTGACCATGGAGAGCAGTCTCTTCCACAATCTCGCCGTGCTTCCACAGGCGGTTCTGCCGACCGACGCCTCCAGTCGTCCCGCCCGAATCTTTGAGCTGCGCACCTATCAGTCGCAGTCCATGGCAGCCCGCCAGAAGAAGGCCGGTATGTTCAACAATGGCGAGATCGGGGTCTTTCAGCGCCTCGGCATGCGCCCCGTCTTCATCGGTGAATCCATCGTCGGTCCGCGCCAGCCAAACATCACCTACATGCTCTCCTTCGACAATCTGGAGGGAAGAGAGACGCACTGGAAGACCTTCGGCTCCGACCCGGAGTGGAAGAAGATCAGCGCTCCTGCCGAGCTCAAAGACTCCCAGATCGTCGCAAACATCAGCAACATCATCCTGAGGCCGTTGGCGTTTTCCCCCATGCGCTAGTGGCCGCCGGGCTCAGCCTTCAGCTCCAGCAGCATAGCCCCGTGTGCCGGAATCACCCCGACGATCTGACGAACCTTCTCCCAGGGAGAACCTTTCCAGAGATCGCGGGATCCGCAGGTGACGGTCTTGATTCCGAATTCGCTCAGCGGCTCAATGACCCTGTGCGTCCGGTCTCCCACATTGAACAGTGCGAGGTACCGCGTGCCGGAGCCGCTCGTTGAAGTCCACGCGACGAGGTTGTTGTGCTGGAACAGAAGCCGCTGATCGTGCCCATGCTGATTCATAGCGATGACCTCACGATTCGTCAGCAACCTGGTCGTCTGGTCATCCAGCTCAGTCAGATTCGCTCCCACAAAGAGCGGAGACCGGGCCATCGCCCAGAGTGTTATCAGCGTTCTCTGTTCGTCCTCGGTCAGCCTCGTCTTTCGCGGCTTGCCCCATCCTGGCACAGGCCCCAGCGTACCCACGGGGAGCATATCTGCATCGGGCCAGTTTCCGGGCTTTACATACGGAACCCAGCTTGCAATGACGGCGAACTGGTTCTTGATGCCCTGTGGAAAGTGCTCACCCTCCGGGCGCTCCCACCGATCCCACACGTCGTCGGAGATGCGCCACAGCTGCGCATTCGCCGCGACCTCCGCGTTCTTGTCCAGAGGCGCCGGACCCGGGGATAGACTCAGAACGATAGGACGCCCGCTCTTCACAATAGCCTGGTGAATCATCCGAATCTCATCGCCCTTGTAGGGGTGGGAGGCGATGCAGTCCACCTTGATATAGTCCACTCCCCATGCGGCGTACTGCTTCATCAGGGAGTCGTACCATGCCTGTCCGGCCGCGTTGTCCCGCACGCCGAAGTTGTCCGGGTTCCATGGGCAGGTATCGCTCGTCTCCGCGACATCTGCTGCGTGGAATCGGCTGCCCGCGACGGGTGTGTTCTTCTCGACCGCTCCTTTAGGGACTCCACGGATAATGTGAATTCCAAACTTCAATCCCTTGGAATGCACGTAGTCGCTGATCGGCTTGAAACCCACGCTGCCTTTCGCGCTGACAAAGCGGTTCATCGCAGGCTCGTACCGGCCAAACTGATCCATGCGATAGCTGAAGGCCTCGCTCTTCGACTTCTCCGGATTGAGGAGATACCATCCCTCATCCACGACCGCGTACTGATAGCCAACGGGCCGGAGTCGTTTTGCGAGGGCCTCCACGTTCGCTCGAAACTGCGACTCGGTGATCGTCAGTCCATAGGAGTCCCAGCTGTTCCACCCCATCGGCGGCGTCGGAGCCAGAACCTTCTGAGCGACTCCAGACGCACAGACCAACAGCATCGCAACCATGACGGCCACACGGCCATATTGTTTCAGCAAACGATATCCTCCATATCTGTTGGACGGCATGACTTCGCGATGAGGCCCCGGTACAGACTCCAGCGGCAGGATCCTGCTACATGCGCGAGACGACATACAAGCCGCCGGAGATCGCCAGAAGGTCCTCGATCACCGCGATAACGAAATCCGGCACCTCCATGTGGGTCACAAGGCCGTGACGAACGTAGTAACCCGCGAATGCGCCCACAACACCACCTATGGCTCCCAGCACAGCCCCGATAGCCAATCCCTTGCCGGCGCTTACAGCCAGCGCAGCACCGGATAATGCACCGGTGACAGCCCGTGGAATCAGGCCCATCGGCGCTGTTCTCGGCGGAGTCTTGGGCAGCTTATCTACGACCAGTTCTCCAATCGCAAGTAACGTAAACAGACTGAGCGCCACCATCGTGTTCATGAAAGACAGCGGAGTTCCGTCCAGATGGATCCAGTGAAGGTATGCCGCAGCGCAGATGATGGCGGGCGCCATCATGGAGCGCAATCCGGCAACGCACCCGATTAGAAAGCAGAGCAGCAGGACTGTAAAAACCATCTGCCTCACATCCTTTCCGTTTACGAAGTTCAGCAGGCAGCTCACGCAGAGTGCCTGAGTGCGCAAAGGCTATCAGATCACGCGCATACGCGCTGTCTTTTTCTGAGCGGCAATCACCTGCCTTCAAAGCTCGCGCTGCATCAGCGTAATGTTCTGCGGCTGATCGAACTTCCACCCGGCACCCCGCAGAACCCCCACTGCCGCAAAGCCAAGCGCGCTGTGAAGGGCCACGGATGAGACATTCTCGCCGCCGATCACGGCAACCATCTGCTTGCAGCCGGCCTTCCGACACGCGTCCATCACGGCCTGCAGCAGACGCCTGCCCAGGCCGCGACCACCACAGTCCGCGCGAAGATAGATAGAATCCTCCACCGTAAACCGGTACCCGGGCCTTGGTCGGAAAGAGGTCGCATATCCATAGCCGACGATCTCCCCCTGCTCTTCTGCCACCAGGAAAGGAAGACCACGTCGTCGTACCTCTTCCATACGGCTCAGTATCTCTGTGGCGTCCGGTGGATCGAGCTCCATGGTGGCGGTGCTCGAAAGCACGTACGTGCGATAGATGGCGGCAATCACATCCGCATCTTTAGAGCAGGCATCACGCACTTCAACGGGCATCTCCCCACTCTATAACGGCGGCGAGCGCCACACGCTCAACCCGGTGGGGGATGATGCTAGGCTGGAAACCGATGCGCCTCCCGCCTCTTCGATCCTCATCAGGCAGCAAGCAGCAACTCCTTGCTGCATTCGCAGCCTCGGGTGCCAGTCTCTGGATAGCCGCCTGCGCCAGTCCCGGTCTGCCACGGCCGCCCTCGCTCCATCTGGCGGAGGTGGTCACCGATCTATCGGCTAAGCGCGTGGGCGACGAGGTCCATCTGCAGTGGACCACCCCTTCGCGCACGACGGATGGCTCCAGCCTGCCCACACCGCTGCGGGCGGAGATCTGCCGCGAGACGAATCCCCCACCAGTCACGCCGGTTCCCCGGAGCCGCAGATCACCAGCCGGGCTTTCCTCTGCTCCCGGCTGCGACACGGTCCTGACTCTCACCGTCAAGCCGGGCGCGACGGAGGCCGAGGATCGACTCCCGGCGGCACTTACCGCCGCACCGGTGCAGTTACTCGGCTACCGTGTCCGCCTGCTGAACCAGCAGGGCCGGTCCGCCGGCTTCTCCCACACAGCACTGGCTGCTGCGGGAGAGGCTCCCCCACCAGTAGCGGGGCTGCATGCGACAGCCGCGCGGGAGGGGGCGAGGATCGAGTGGAACCGCGTCAACTCCGCCTCCCTGGTCGAACTGGATCGCCTGCTGATTCCGTCTGCTGCGGCACCGTCATCCAGCAAGAAGTCCGGCATCGCTCTCGCGGACGATCAGCCTGACGAGGTTCGACTTCGTACGGCGAAAGAGGACCCCCCAGTGGCGGATCCCGGGGGAACGCTCGACCGTACCGCACTCCGCGGGCAGAAGTACCAGTACCGGGCGCAGCGCGTCCGCGTCGTCGAGATTGCAGGGAGCAGGTTCGAGATCCGGAGCGCGGATTCGGCTCCCGTCACTCTCGCAATGACCGACAGGTTTCCTCCGTCTGCTCCCACTGGGCTTGCGACGATCCCCGGAGGCAGCAATGGAAGCCTCGGCGTCGACCTCTCCTGGCAGGCCAACAACGAGAACGATCTCGCAGGCTATAACGTGTATCGCCGCTCCGGCACAACGGGAACCTTTAAGCGTCTGACAGTCAAACCCGTGGCGGGGCCGGCGTTTTCCGATACCGCCGTTACCGCTGGAGAGAACTATATCTATCGCGTGACTGCTGTCGATAATGATGGCAATGAAAGCCAGCCATCCAACGAAGCGACCCAGATGGTGCAACAGCAGTAGCGGGAAGACTTGAAGGAAGGACAACGACGATGAAGTACTGCAAATATCTCTCTCATTCAGGTGTTGCTCGATATGCTTTTGTGGAGCGGCAGGACGGTGAGCTGTGGGCTGTGCGTCCCATGGTCGCTCCCGAGGAGGATCTGGCGACGCGCCTTATCTCTCTTGAGGACCAATCGACTGAAGCCTTCGCGGCAGCACCTCTCGGTAGCTTGTCGTTGCTCTCTCCGGTAACGCCCTCCAAGATCGTATGCGTAGGCCGCAACTACAGCGAGCACGCTGCCGAGTTGGGCAACGAGGTCCCGAAAGAGCCCCTGCTGTTCCTCAAACCTCCGTCATCCCTTCTGGCTCCGGGCAAATCAATTCGTATGCCAGCTCTTTCGAAGCGTGTGGACTATGAGGGCGAGCTCGCAATCGTCATCGGCAAACGCTGTCGCAATATCGGTCCCGAGGAAGATGTGCGCCAATATATCCGTGGCTACACCATCGTGAACGATGTAACCGCTCGCGATATTCAGAAGTCCGACGGTCAGTGGACGCGCGGCAAAGGCTGGGATACGTTCTGTCCCGCCGGCCCAGTCGTCGCACTTACGGGACACGACGAGATCGATCCTCTCGATGGTGAACCGGTAACCGTGACAACACGCCTGAATGGAGTGGTGAAACAGGAAGGTTCCACGAAAGACCTCATCTTCCCGATCGACTTTCTGCTCCGCTACATCACCGCCTTCACAACGCTCGAACCCGGCGATCTGATCCCCACCGGAACTCCCTCCGGAGTCGGTCCCATGCAGCCCGGTGACACGGTGGAAGTGGAGGTCAGCGGTGTGGGGATTTTGCGAAATCTTGTTGAAGCAGAGTAACCCTAATCGCTGCTTGTACATACGAGTGCTGGCGACTCATTTCGATAAGCTCGGGGAAAGCGGCGCAACTTACCAAGGCTTGATAAAATCAAAGTAAGCAGCGAAGGAGCGCACAAATGGCGACAATTCTCGAACAGCTTCGTAGCATGACGACCGTGGTTTCCGATACCGGCGACATCAATTCCATCAAACAGTTCAAGCCGACGGACTCGACCACGAATCCGTCACTCATCCAAGCCGCAGCAGGGATGCCGGAGTACCAGTCCATTGTGGACGATGTCCTGCAGCAGGCGCGCAAGGATGCCGGCCCCAGCGCATCCGACAAGGACGTAGCGGCGCTCGCATTCAAGTCGCTGGCAGTTGCCTTCGGCCGGAAGATTCTTGACATCGTTCCCGGTCGTGTCTCGACCGAGGTTGATGCCCGTCTCTCCTACGACACCGAAAAATCTATCGACACCGCGCGCGACATCATTGCGCAGTATGAGAAGGCCGGGATCTCGCGCGATCGCGTCCTGATCAAGCTCGCTTCGACGTGGGAAGGCATCAAGGCCGCAGAGATCCTCGAGAAGGAAGGAATTCACTGCAACATGACCCTTCTCTTCGGTATGCATCAGGCAATCGCCTCGGCTGAGGCCAAGGTCACCCTCATCTCGCCGTTCGTCGGCCGCATTCTCGACTGGTACAAGAAAGACACCGGTAAGGATTACGTCGGCGCCGATGACCCGGGCGTGCAGTCCGTAACCAAGATCTACAACTACTACAAGCACTTCGGTTACAAGACGGTAGTTATGGGCGCCAGCTTCCGCAACGTGGGCGAGATCAAGGAACTTGCCGGGTGCGACCTGCTGACCATATCGCCAAAGCTGCTGGGCGAGCTTGAAGCGGAACAGGGAACGCTGGAGCGCAAGCTCGATCCCGAGAAGGCGAAGGACCTGCAAATTGAGAAGATCTCCATCGACAAGGAAACCTTCGACAAGATGCATGCCGCGGACCGTATGGCCAGCGACAAGCTCAAGGAAGGCATCGAAGGCTTCTCCAAGGCTCTGGAAGAGCTTGAAACGACGCTCGCAAAGCGTCTCGCTGAGATCAGCGAGCCCGCTGTCAGCCGGTAAAGAGATTTTTATCTACAGCAAGAACGATCTGATTTATCTTTAAACAAAGGCCGCGTTTACGAACGCGGCCTTTTCTTCACCGCTTCAGAACCATTCTCCCTTGGGCTGCATTGACGATATGGAAGGATACAGGGCCACGGCTACGGACTACACCCGATCCTTGTCTAAACAGGCGTTGTGCCGCCAGCAAAGGATTGAGTTAGGATGGCCGACACGTTAGCCGTAACAGTTCCTTCGTCCGAAAAGACAACTTCACAACACCATCGGATGCCCCACATTCGCGCGCTCGATGGCGTCCGCGGATTAGCGATCGCGTTGGTTCTGCTGATTCATCTGTTGCAGTCGAACGATAAGCCGACAGGCTCTCTGCTGATCAATGTGATTCTCAAAGTCAAGCAAACAGGCTGGATCGGTGTTGACCTGTTCTTTGCCCTCTCCGGATTTCTCATCACCGGCATTCTCATCGATTCTCTCGGTGAGAAGCACTACTTCCGTAACTTCTACGCTCGCCGTGCGCTTCGTATCTTCCCTCTCTATTACGGCGTCCTGCTGATCATTTTCCTGATTCTCCGGCCAACCTGGACCGATGGACGGCAGTTCTATCTACTCCTTGTCTATCTGCAGAACACTGCGCTCTGGTGGCACGGAAGCCAGCCCGCTCTTCTCCAGAGCCTGACCGGTCACCTGTGGTCTCTGGCAGCCGAAGAGCAGTTCTATCTGATCTGGCCGATCATTGTCGTCCTGGTTCGCGACCGTCGTAAACTCATGTGGGTCGCCGCAGGGCTCGTCATAGCAGTCCCGTTCTTTCGAACCTTTCTCTTCCTGCATGGCGTCAGTTACAAGGTGATCTACACGTCCACCTTTTGTCGCGCAGATTCCCTGCTGGCTGGCGCTTGGCTGGCTCTGGCTGCCAGGGGAGGACTCAAAGAAAGGCTCCTCCGCATAGCCCCTTTCACCTTCTCGATCTCGCTGCTTTGTTACATCGCAATCGGACTGAAGGGCGGCAGCTTTTACTGGGACAACCCGCTCATTGCGACCTTCGGTTACACCGTCCTTGCCGTCGCAGGATCCTCTCTCATTGCCATGGCCCTCCGTCCCGGCTCAAGGACTGGAGCTGTGATGGACCTGTCTCCCCTTCGGTGGCTCGGCAAATACAGCTATGGCATCTACATCATTCACCCGATGATCGGCTTCCTGTACATGCCATGGATCGACAGGCATATCCATGGAAAAGCTGCATCGCATGCAGCCGTCTTTGTCGCCGGGTTGCTGGTTACACTTCCGGTCGCATGGCTGAGCTACAACTTCTATGAACGTCGTTTCCTCCGCCTGAAACGACACTTCGCTTAGCCGATAGGGCGCGTAGCAATAGGAGAAGGACAGCCTCACTTCCTTCTCAGGACGGAGCTCCAGGCCTGCTGGACTCCTCACCGGAATTCTAAGTTAGTCACAAACACAGGATGGTAAAGAACACGTTGAAGGATCGCGGCGCGACGATACATGCACAGGAAAAGAGTGGCAGCCGCTTTCCCAGGCTGGGCCATCTGCCTGAACTTGACGGCATCCGCGGCATCGCAGCCCTGATGGTCTTTTTTCATCATCTCTGCGCCACGAACCTCGATATCGCTCCCTGGACCAACCCGGTCGTGCGGGACCTTTACTGGCTGGGAGGGTTTGGTGATATCGGCGTCGACGTCTTCTTCGTCCTCTCCGGATTCCTTATTACCGCGATCCTCATCCGCGATCGGGACAATCCGGACTACTATCGCGACTTCTACTGGAAGCGGGCACTTCGCATCCTGCCTCTCTACGCTCTCTGCGCGCTTGGGATTCTCTTCTTCATACCCGACTCCCACCGCTTCGTTCTGCTGTGCGTATTCTTTATCGCCAACTTCGCCAATGTCTTCCATGTAACGGCAGTCGGCGGTTTCTGGTCTCTCGCGGTAGAAGAGCAGTTCTATCTCGTGTGGCCGACCGTGGTTCGCAGGCGTTCTGTCGCTACGCTCCGGCACTGGGCGTTCGCCATCATCTGCTGCGTGATCGGATTGCGGTACATCTTCGCCTTCTTCGGTCACCACAACTACTGGCATACCTATCTGTGCTGCGATGCCCTGGCGATCGGCGCTATGCTGGCCTGCATGCTCGAACGCTGCCAGCGCGAGGGAGTCGGCCTGAAGGCCAGAAAGGGAACATTGCTCACTATGGCTGGCACCGGTCTGCTTCTGGTGGGCGTCTGCTCGCTTATCCCGACCGATCCCCGGCACATCGCCTTTTTCACGGCCACCGGGGCGACTGCGATCACCTTCTGCTGCGCCGCCTTTGTGGGTACCGCGGTCGCATACTCCGGACACCCGGCTCTCTTTTGGCTACGCTCTCATGTCCTTACTTTTTTCGGTCTCATCAGCTATGCGTTCTACATGTTCCATCTCTTTGTTCTCGACGCCTACGACCACTTCCACGGTCGGCTGCGGCCCGACGACCTGACTGGCTACTTCATGCGGATCGCAGTCGTTCTGGTCATCACCGTCGTGCTCACGCTGATCTCCCGCTATGCGTTAGAACTTCCAATTATGTCGTTGCGGAAATACGTGCTCAACCGACCGACAAAACCCGCCGTTGCAGAGTCGCTCTAGATTTAAGGTCTTGGACGCTAGCCGGCTATAGCATCAGTGTGCGTGGCCGTGACTATGCCCATGCGCCACCGTCTCCGGCTCCGGTGGTGAGCTGCAGCCATGGGTGGTCTCGCAGCCCGACGTCTCAAACTGGATGGTCGTATGGGTGATGTGAAAGCGATCATGCAGCCGGCAATTGATCTGGGCAAGAATGCTCGCGCACTCCGACGCTGGCATCTCGTGGACCATGACATGACTGGCAAGCGCGTGCGACTGTGCTCCGAGGCTCCAGATGTGCAGATCATGAACATCAAGGACACCGGAAACCCCTGCCATAGCTTCGCGCACGGCCTCCAGCTCCATGTTGCGCGGCGTTCCCTCCAGAAGAATGTTCAGCGTCTCGCGCAGAATTCCGATCGAACTCCAGAGGATCATTGCCGCAATTAGCAGCGATAGCGCCGGATCGACCCAGCTCATACCGGTAAACAGGATTGCCGCTCCACCGGCGATCACTGCTGCCGTCGAAAGCGTATCGCCCAGCATGTGCAGAAAGACGCTGCGGATGTTGACATCCCCGGAGAAACGCCACAGCAGCGCCGCCACCGTTCCATTCATCAGGACGCCGGCGACTGCTACCTCCATCATGAGCCGGGGCTGCACCTCCACCGGGGCATTCAGCCGTTGCACAGCCGTTACCGCTATCCAGACCGAAAGCACCACCAGCGTAGCCGCGTTCACGAAGGCCGCCAGAACTCCCGCTCTCTGGTACCCAAAGGTCTTTGTATCCGTCGCCGGACGGGCCTGAAAATAGACGGCCACGTACGACAGGATGATGGCAAGCAGATCGCTCAGGTTATGTCCGGCCTCTGAGATCAACGCCAGCGAGTGAGCGCGCAGGCCAAATACAAAGGTCGCCAGCACATACCCGAAGGTCAGCCCCATGGACACCTTCAGGACCCGTTGCATTCGCCGGTTGGGAGTGGCGACCATGTGCATAGACCCCAGTGTAGTCTCCGGAGGCCTATCGCATCTACGTCAGTTCAGCTGCTTTGTGTTGTTGGCGGGTTCGGTTCCGGATGGTGGTGGTGCGGTCCAGGGCGAAGTCCGCTCCAGCCTTCCGCTACGACGATGCTGTTGGCCGGATTGTGCGGCTCGTAGCGAATCTGGATCGGAAGATCGGTCCTGATGTCCTGCACCAGCTCACTCAGCGTGGTCACGTCCTGGGTAGCCTCGTAGGTAACGCCTGCAATCCGGTAGTTGTACTGGATCAGTTTCGGCGTGGGATCCGCCTCATCCTGAAGAGGCGTCTCGGTGATGCTGCCATCGGTGATCCGGCCCTGGGTGGCCAGCAACTCTCTTCGGGCGCGTTCCATCTCTTCCGCTGTAGGTCGCGGACGACGGAAGACGTACCAGGCAAGCCCTCCAACCGCTGCGGCTGCAGTAACCGCCACCACCACGTTTCGCGGAGAGCGCAAAGGAACCGAGAGATACTCTGGTACTGTCGTCAACACGGCTGTCTAGCCAAAGCATAGCCCAGGTCACGCCACTTGCAATGAAGAGTTTGCGCGATATCTCCTGGGGGCCCCTCTCCCGATCCATTCCGGTCCACCCGACCTCTCCAGCACGGCTGGCGATATACTGAGATGTGAGCAAAAACCGTGTTTTTCCGTCACCTGGAGACTCTTCCCCCCTGCTGAAATCCTCTTCTGCAGCTCATCCACTCGATCTGGCTGAAGGTCGTCGCATCCGGTCCACTACCGTCGTCTGTGTTCGGCGCGAGGATTCTGTCGTGATGGCCGCCGATGGCCAGGTATCCATGGGCTCGACCGTGATGAAGCACTCTGCCAAGAAGATTCGCAGGCTCTACCAGGATAAGGTTCTGGCCGGATTCGCCGGCTCTACCGCGGATGCCTTCTCCCTCTTTGCCCGCTTCGAGACCAAGCTCGAGCAGTATGCCGGAAACCTCAGCCGCGCCGCCGTCGAACTGGCAAAGGACTGGCGAACCGATAAGATGCTGCGCCAGCTCGAAGCCCTGCTCATCGTGGCCGATGTCAAGCAGACCCTCATGCTCTCAGGAACCGGCGACGTCATTGACCCGGACGAAGGCATCTGCGCCATCGGCAGCGGCGGCAGTTTCGCTTTGGCAGCCGGACGTGCGCTGCTTGAAAATACATCGCTGTCCGCACGGGAGATCGCAGAGAAGTCCATGAAAATCGCGGGCGACATCTGCATCTATACCAATCAGAACTTTACGATCGAAGAACTGAAATCAGCGTCTTAGGCCCTCGCCCGGCTCGCAGCGCGGGCTCTTTCGAGATAGTTTGATTTCGCTTTCAGCTTGAGCTGAAAGCCAGGAGTTTTATTGATGGCAATCTTTCTTCCAGGAACCGCAGAAGACCAGGCACTCGCACTCGACGAGATGACTCCGCGCGAGATCGTCGCCGAGCTGGATAAATATGTCGTCGGTCAGAAGGCCGCCAAGCGCGCCGTCGCCATAGCTCTGCGAAATCGCATGCGCCGTCAAAAGCTTGCCCCCGATCTAGCCGACGAGATCATGCCCAAGAACATCATCATGATCGGGCCCACCGGCGTCGGAAAGACCGAGATCGCCCGGCGGCTCGCCAAACTCACCAACTCGCCCTTCCTCAAGGTTGAGGCCTCCAAGTTCACCGAGGTCGGCTACGTCGGCCGCGATGTGGAATCCATCGTCCGCGACCTGGTGGAGATCGCCATCGACATGGTTCGCGAAGAAAAACTCGAAGAGGTCGAGGACAAGGCAGAGCTCTCTGCAGAAGATCGTCTGCTGGACCTTCTGCTGCCTCCAACACCGGCTGCAGCAACCGCAGCTGCTGCAACCCACGAACCGGGAACGAATATCATCCAGCTTCCCGCCAGCATGCCGGAGACTCCCGTCGGTGCCGAAGAGAAACCCGGCGACCGGGAGCAGCGAACCCGCGAGAAACTGCGCCAGCAGTTCCGCGAAGGCAAGCTCGACGACCGTATCGTCGAGATGGATGTGCGCGACCGCAACCAGCCCAGCTTCGAGATCATCACCAACCAGGGCACCGAAGAGATGGACATCAACCTCAAAGACATGATCCCGGGGCTCTTCGGACAGCGCACCAAGAAGCGCAAGATGAAGGTCTCTGAGGCCTTCGAATACCTGGTCCAGGAAGAAGAGGGCCGCCTGATCGATATGGATCAGGTCACCCGCCTCGCCGTCGAACGCGTCGAAGATTCCGGAATGGTCTTCCTGGACGAGATCGACAAGATCGCCGGACGCGAAGGTGGCCACGGCCCCGACGTCTCCCGCGAAGGCGTCCAGCGCGACATCCTCCCCATCGTCGAAGGCACGACCGTCAACACCAAGTACGGTATGGTCTCCACCGACCACATCCTCTTCATCGCCGCGGGGGCCTTCCACGTCTCCAAACCCTCCGACCTCATCCCCGAGCTGCAGGGCCGCTTCCCCATCCGCGTCGAGCTGCAGTCGCTCACCGTCGAGGACTTCGTCCGCATCCTCACCGAGCCCAAGTCCTCACTCGTCAAACAGTCCGTCGCCCTGCTCGAGACCGAAGGCCTCAAGCTCGAGTTCACCAGGGAGGCCATCGCCGAGATGGCGCAGTTCGCCTTCCGCGTCAACGAGACCACGGAGAACATCGGCGCCCGCCGCCTTCACACCATCCTCGAGCGGGTACTCGACGAGATCAGCTTCCAGGCTCCGGACCTTATGAAAGCGCCCCGCAGCCAGGCTACCGAAGAAGGGGTTGTCGCCCAGATCGACGCTGCAGCGCCTGCTGATGGAGCCACGCCAACATCGCCTCTTCCCGTCATTGAACGCGAGACTGCAGGCGTTCGCGAAAAAGTCATCGTCGTCGATCCGGAGTACGTTCGCCAGCAGGTCGCCTCCATCGTCAAGGATCAGGACCTCTCGCGTTACATCCTCTAACTCGAGGCAACTGTGGTCTGCACATCGGGTGCCCTGGTCATGCGTAGCTTCATCGCAACATGATCAGAGCATCCGGCCGCGACTAAGCTGAACCTGTTTTCACCGTGACTCGCCCGATGTATGCCCGTAATTTTGCAACTTGGCCGGTGACAAGCCGACCTCTGAAAGGGGACGCCCCCCGCAATCGACCTGGTGGTCGGCTACAAACCTCGCGATGGAGATGTCGTTGATTGCATCCACACGTGGCGTGGCGCTCATTTCGATTGTTAACGCCAGCAGAGCAGCGGAACAGAGAACTCGTATTGCAGGCGTTCCAAACCGTCTTCAACGAGCGTTGATAGCGGCTAGCCAGCCCGATCCGTCTCCAAGCGGATCGGCGGCAGGCCGACGATCTCGTATGTCCCCGAAGCGATGCCGATTCCTGCAGCATCCAGGCCATCCATAATGTCGCGACTGATCCTGTCCTTTAGGGCACGAACATTCTGCACGGGAGCCAGAAAGCGAAACGTGAACTCGATCCAGTTATCCGTGATGCGCATATACGAATGCGGGTTAATATCGGCTGCGGTGATGAAGAAACGTTCCTTGAGGCGGGCGAGCTCAGGTTCGGCAAGATTAGCGATCTCGCGGGTGTTACGCGTGATTGCGTCCCGGATGATCGCTTCGGCCCTATAACGATCGTCTTTGAAGGAGATCGGGAAGTGCATCTCCTCCCAGATATAGGGGAAATCGCGAGAGTAGTTATAGACGGGGTCGTCGAATATCTGTGAATTCGAGACCGTAACGATACGGCCGGAGTACTGGCGCGCCTCGACCCACATGCCCGGCGATTCGGTCTGCTCCGCCGGCGTCTCTCCCATCTCCATGATGACGGTCTGCATGAAATTCAGCGCTATCACATCGCCGCGCACCGGACCCATCTTAATGCGATCACCGACATTGAAGGTCTTTCCGCGCAAGATGACGAAGTAGCCGGCAAAACTGGCAACGACCTTCTGCAGCGCAAAAGCGAGTCCGGCCGAGACAAGGCCGAAACCGGTCGCAAGCCGCGCCGGGTTGTCGAACCAGATGGAGAAGAAGCCAAGGACCGCAACCAGGAACGTCGTCAGGCTGATACCCTGCCTGGCCCAGAAGGCGGTCTTCTGCCGGGTGCCTCCGAAGCGATGAGAGAACCAGCGGAGCAACTTGCTTAGAGCGAACAGGAAGACGAAAAAAATAAGCGTGAAGACAAGCTTCCGAACGCTGCCTTGATCCATCCCCAGGAGTTTGACGCCACCGATGGTGAGATTATGCTGCTCGCCTGTGAAAGTGATGAACGGACCCGCCATGTTGATTTTGGATGCGCGGCGCGTGCTCGGGGAACATTCCGCCGCCGGATCCGTCGCTTGAGACATAGACCAGTCCAATACGCGGGCACTCTTCCTTCCACCAGCCGGTTGTTTCTCCGAATCGACCTTCCCGGGGGGTGGAGGAATGGATCACTCCCCATAAGTGGGCTTATGTGACCCGTCTCAGGCCTCTTGGGCCTGATAACCGGTCCAACTTCGCACATGTGCGCTTTCCAATATTGATCTGAGTCGGAACCCGCTCAGCACACGAGCACGTCTGTGAGCAGAAGGGCTGCGATGGCGAGAGCGGCGATCCGCATGCGATGCCTCCTGTCCCAGATCCGATGTATCCGCTGCCAATCGGCAACACCTTCTGCGATGCGGCTATTCAGTGGAACCAGAAAAAAGATCGATACCACCGAAGTAAGCACCCAGATCGCATCCGCTGTGAGCAGGAGTCCGAGCCCCGGCGCGTACCAATGAAGCCAGGTCTGAATGCCGAGCATTAAGGTGCAGACTGGATACCAGACCGGCATCACCCTTCCAAGGACGGAGGCGAAACGGCCAAGCATCTTCAACTGTGCTTCGGGATCAAGTCGCGATGCGGCGGGGTTTACGAAGGCAGAGACAGAGAACTCGACGCCGACCAACGTGAGAATGAAAAAGTCAGTGGCCATGTTGAACAAGTGCATGAGCGGCTCCTATTGACTCCTTGGCTTCAGATGCCATCCAATTGGCACTGATACAAAAAGGAGCACTGACAAAGTTGTCAGTGGATACAACACTATGGGCGTCTCGAAGAAGGAGATCTCGCCATGCCCGATCGATGTCACGCTTAGCGTGATCGACGGGAGATGGAAGGGCACCATCCTATGGCGATTGCTGGATGGGCCGATGAGAACGAGCGAACTGCGGAAGAGTATCCCTGAGATCACAGAACGGATGCTCCTCCGGCATCTCCGAGACATGACTGAGAGTGGCATTCTCGACCGGCATCAAGAACAAGGCTTGCCTCTGCGAGTGCGGTACTCGCTGACGCCGTATGGGATGACGTTGGTTCCCGTGTTGGACGTTCTCTGCACATGGGGCAGAGAGCACCTCAAACGCGAGCGTCCGGCCTGAGCGCTCGCGGAGAATCCTGCGTGCTCATCCTTCCACAAACCTGCGATGCGGTCACCCGATAAGTACGGGAAGTCAAACCTCCGTGGCGATCCTCTCCTACCAAATGCATGTTGGTCTAAACTGATGTCCGCGGCATGAAGACGCCATCTGGACATTTCTAACAATCGCCCGACCCTCCAAAATCAAGTCTCCCGACCATGCGGTGCCCCGATGCTGCAAGCGATCTTTTTACGAGCGAAAAGAGCCTCTAGGACTTTCCGGCGTAGTCTCCGTACTCCCAGTCGTAGGGCACGCCTGTATCGCCGAGGATGAACTTAACCAGTTCAGCGAAGCCTGCCTCCGCCCGAACATCGTTCGAGAGAATGACCACGCACCGCAGACTCTTTTCGAGGCAAACGACGGTGTTGGCTGTCTGCTCGTTGTGTCCGCCTTTGAAGAAGCCGTGTCCCTGCGGTCCATCGAATACGACGATGCCAAGTCCCGCGTACAGATCTTTGCGTCGCTCGCTTACGGGAAGCGAAGCTGCAAAGTTGGGGAACTGGTGCGCTGTGGTGATCTTGAGCTGCGGCTTCGTCATCTCCCTGCGAGAGGCCGTGCTGAGTCCATCGCCACGCACAAGGGCCGCGACGAACTTCGAGATGTCGGCGATGGTGGTATCCATCGATCCTGCTACGCGCACCTTGCTGCGTTCATCATGGGGCAGCGGCTGGCCCTTATCGTTCCAACCATCGGCAAGGCTGGCAGCAAAGTCGGGCCGCCACATCAGGCGCGTGCGCGTCATGCCAAGGCGGTCGAAACTCGCCGTGGTCAGATCGTCCATGTCAACGCCCAGACCCTGCGACTGCTTGCCGTGCTCGATGGCGAACTGCAGCAGACTCAGACCTTCGCCGGAATAGCTGAAGCGGGTGCCGGGATCGAAGTGAATGCGCAGCTTCTGGTCGGGCTCGATGAACCAGAAGTTTGCGAATCCCGTCGAATGCGTGAGGGTCATGCGCGGCGTGATCTTCTCCCAGCGCGGATCGCCGGCAAGATCGGTATACGGCCCGTACTTGCTGAGAAACTTCTCATCGGAATGGGAGCCGTATTCGATTAGTGGTTTTTCAAGATCATCTTTGATCGGCGTATCAAGCTTGAGCTTGCCCTGATCGACCAGCTGCAGCACGTGATAGCTAAAGACCATCTTGGTAAGCGAGGCTCCGTACATCACCGTGTCCGTGGTGAGCGGTTCACCTTTAGCATTGCGAATACCGTAGGCCTGTACATAGCCGACCTTGCCATGATCGATGAGAGCGATAGCGAGACCGTTCGCATGCGTGCGAGCCATCACGTGCCTCACCTCTGCGTCGATGGCGGTTCCACCTGGAAGAGTGTGTGTGGCCTTTTGCGCCAGCGCGTCCACGGTAATTAAAACCACAAGCGCAGCGAGCAATGCAGGCTTCAAGTGTGAACTGTTCATCGTGAGCGAGATTCTAGCGTACAGCGATAGAAGATCTTAAAACGCCAAAAATTGTGCCCAGTTCCCTGGAAAACCCAAACACCTCACCGCCACATACCCCGCCATCGCATCGGTATCAGATTTATGCATCGCGGTAGCGATCCTCTGAGGCTGAGATACCTGTTTGTGAGACTTATAGCGCCTTCAAAGATAAGCTCGGGGCAGTCCGGTTCCGTTAGCTCAGACCACGTTCCACCATGACAACCAACCGCTCTCCCAGCGCCAGAACCATTTGTGGCGGCATCGCGTGCAGCGGCCCCTCAAGCACCAGAAGTGCCAGCCCATGAACCGTCGACCACGCAAGGTACTCTGCACCTTTGCGATCCTTCTTGCTAAGCAAGCCGCTCTCCTGCATGCGATCCAGAGCCAGCGAAAGCAGCTGAAACGGGTTCAGCCCCATCGACGCCGTATTTGCCGGATCAGGGGAATGAACCGGCGGTGGAACTGAGAAAGCTGTACGAAACATGCCCGGCTCCCTCATTGCGAATCCTAAGTACCCCATGCCCACTGCACGTAGGCTCTTTCGTGCAAATACTTGGGGATTGCTTCCTGGACGGCACTTTTTCAACTCATCTTCAATTGCCGCCGCGACCCGTGACAGACATGCCGACCGCACCGCATCCAACAGGTCAGCCTGTCCAGCGAAGTGTCTGTAAGCCGCATTCGGAGAGACACCCGCCTGCCGAGTCGCCTCTCGCAGGACAACCGCATCGGGGCCTCCAGCTCGCGCCATTTCGAGTCCTGCTCTTACGAGCGCATTGCGCAGGTCGCCATGACGAAAAGTCTTGCGTTTCTCAGGGGTGACGTTCTTTTTCATCGTGTATTCAAGGAAGAGTGTATCTCGGGGAGGGTTCGTGTGGACAGCGTCCACTTTCGGTGGTAGCGTATGTGGACGATGTTTACTTGGTGCTGATACATCGCGAAACGGAAGGTGCGCAATGGCAGACGGATTCATCTGGTACGAACTCGTAACCAATGACATGGACAAGGCAGTCAGCTTCTACAAAAAGGTAGTTGGTTGGGATATCAAGGACGCCGGTATGCCTGGTTTTACCTACATGATCTTCGGTAAAGACGGCAAAGATGTTGGAGGCATGATGACCTGGGCTGGCGCGGGCGCGCCTGAGCTTCCTACTCAGTGGGTGGGCCACATCCACACCGCGAATCTTGATAAAGAGCTGAACGCGGTAACAGCAGACGGCGGGACCATCGTGAAATCTGCTCAGGACATCCCTGGCGTGGGCCGTTTCGCAGTCGTGCTCGATCCGCAAAAGGTGAAGTACTTACTCTTCGAACCCGGCAAGCAGGATGCTCCGCCGCGTCTCGATCAGATGGCGGTGGGCAATGTGGGCTGGCATGAACTGCTCACCGATGATGCAGCAAAAGCATTCGACTACTACTCCAGGCACTACGGCTGGCAGAAAGATTTAGCGCACGACATGGGACCCATGGGAACCTACCAGACCTTCCGGACCGACAAGCCTCTCTATACCGGAGGAATGATGAACCGTACAGGCCCCGGCATGCCCGAAGGTATTCCGCCGCACTGGCAGTTCTACTTCACCGTCGACGACATTGAGGCTGCCCAGCAACGAGTGATCGAAGCCGGCGGTAAGGTGGTTTTGCCTCCAATGGACGTGCCTGGAGGCTCACGCATCCTGCAGGCCACGGACGATCAGGACGGCCACTTTGCCTTGATGCAGGGGCCAAAATCGTAACCGCGATGTACTTGATGTCCGGCGAAACCGTTCTCCTCTTCCAGAAGAACGGCCGCAGAACTTGCAGCGAAGCTTGAGAAGCTGAGAGGAGAAAAATACGATGTCCGAGAAGATGATCACCTGCCTGTGGTTCGACCACGGGAAAGCCCGCGAAGCAGCCGAGTTCTATGCCGCCACCTTCCCCGACAGCCACATTGGTGAAGCCAGCGCATCACCCACGGACACGCCATCCGGCCCGGAGGGCCAGGAACTGATCGTTAAATTCACTGTCTGCGGGCGCAATTTCCTGGGGCTCAACGGCGGTCCGAAGTTCGTCCCCAACGAAGCGGTCAGCTTCATTTTCCTGACCGAAGACCAGGCCGAGACCGACCGCCTGTGGAACGCGATTGTCACCAACGGCGGCCAGGAAAGCATGTGCGGTTGGTGCAAGGATCGCTGGGGCTTTTCGTGGCAGATCACGCCGCGGGCATTGCTTGCGGCCACGCAGGATTCGGATCGGGCTGCAGCTAAGCGGGCGATGAATGCAATGATGACCATGCGGAAGATCGACATCGCCGCGATCGAGGCTGCACGCGCCGCCAAGCCCGACTGATGAGCCCGCATAAGTATTGAATGCGTGGCGCTTGCCGGTATCGAATTACATTCGAAACTCTGTGCTCAAACCTCTACTTGCAATGGAGACAGCTGCGATGAAGGACCTGTTCGATCCAATCTGGGTAGAGGACGTTAACCGGCGCATTCTGCGACTAGGACCTGAGAGCGAGCGGCAGTGGGGCAGCATGACTGTCGCTCAAACGCTCGCCCACTGCACCTCGGGCATAGACATGGCGACAGGTATCATCAATCCCAGACGTGCGTCATTTCCTGCGCCCCTGATTGGCCGGCTCGTTAAACCGCTGGTCTTCCGCGATGACACGCCGATGCGCCGCAACTCGCCCTCATCGCCGGAGCTGTTCTCTGGGGATCCGGCAAAGTGCGAACTTGAGAGCGAACGCTCCAGGCTCAGCGCAGCAATCGGCAGCTTTGCCAGTCGAGGCCCTGCGTGCTGCTCCCGCTCGCCACACCCCTTCTTCGGTCCACTAAGCCCGCAGCAGTGGGCCATTCTCATGTACAAACACATCGACCATCACTTGCGGCAGTTCGGCGTCTAACGCGGTACGTACACCCGGATTCGCAAGAACGGCTTCGCCATTACATTCGATAACGGCAAGTCGGATTTCCGGAATAATTTCGGCAAGTGTCCAGATGACGAAAAGCGCGTTTAGCAGGATCAACAGAACCCCTCTCGCCCCAGAAGATCGGTTACCCGCCCCTTTACCTCATCCCGTATTGCCCGCACTTCCTCTATGGGCAGCCCTTTCGGGTCACGTAGAGGCCAGTCGTCACGAGGGAGACCCGGGACGTACGGGCATGTATCACCGCAACCCATTGTGATCAGAAGTTGAGCCTCCCTCGCCAGTTCCTCAGTAAGTCTCTGGGGCATGGCGTAGCTAAGGTCGATGCCGACTTCCCGCATCACGGCCATGACTTCAGGATGGACACGCTCACCCGGTTCTGTGCCTGCTGACACCGCTTGCGCCTTATCAGGGTCTGCAAGCTGATTGAAGAACGCGGCAGCCATCTGGGACCGCCCCGCATTATGTACGCAAGCAAATATAACCAACATGGCGTTCCCTTAGGAGCAGCAGCTCGGTCCGCAGCATGTAGCTGTTGCCGTGGACTGTGGCTTGATGGCGTAGACCTTTACGCTGGCAGCGGCTTCGTTCACGTCGTATTTGCTCAGAAGATCGGACAGCTCCTCATGAAGCGTGGGCGTATCAGATGCCGGGGTGCAGCAAGAACCTTCTTCCATCGCAGGAGTGCAGCAGCCCAATTGGTTCTCTACCTTTGTATAAGCATTCAAGTCTTTCCCGCTATCCACGATCTCAACATGTTCGAATCCGGCAGACATCAACCCGGCACGGTAGTCCTCCCTGCTAATAGCGCCAGCGATGCAGCCGACGTATGCCGCCATGCTGCGGGCGATGGCTTCGGGCAGCTCACTCTTCAGCGCGATATCACTGACGGCAAGGCGACCGCCCGGTTTGAGGATGCGGGCGATTTCACGGAAGACAGCGGGCTTATCTGGTGCGAGGTTGAGAACGCAATTTGAGATGACGCAATCGACTGAAGCATCTGCCAAGGGAATGCTGTCGATAGTGGATTGATAGAACTCCACATTGGTATATCCGCCCGACGTCGCGTTCGCTCTTGCGCGTTCGATCATGGCAGGAGTCATGTCAATGCCGATGGCGCGACCCTCTTCCCCTACCATCTTCGCCGCAAGGAACACATCTAGCCCGCCCCCACTGCCAAGATCGACGACCACCTCCCCCGGTCTCAGGTGAGCGATCGCCGTAGGGTTGCCGCACGATAACCCCATGTTGGCTTCTGCGGGAATGGAGGTTAGCTCTTCTGCGGAGTAGCCGAACGCCTCGGCTACAGCCTTCACGCCCTCGTAGTTGCTGGAGAGAGTGGACTCTGCCACCGCGCCATACTTCGAGCGGACTGCATCAAGAATCTCTGCCATGCCTTTTCACCTCATATACGTAAAGGTGAATATATTCATTGCCTTCACATTCGTCAACGCGTATATATAAAACATGGCTCGTCAAACGCAGTTTGACATGGAACAGTTCTTTCAGGCTCTCGGGGACAACACCCGCCTCCGGCTGCTCAATCTGATGGGAGATCAGGAAGTGTGCGTCTGCTACTTCGTGGAGATACTGGGCGGCCCTCAGCCAAAAATATCCCGCCATCTCGCCTATCTGCGCAGCGCGGGCATCGTGTCAGCCCGCCGCGAGGGCAAGTGGATGCACTATCGCATCGTCATGCCGCCACACATCGGGGCATCGCAGATACTCCGGCAGACGCTCGATTGGCTGAAGGAAGACAAGGCGATGGTGGCAGACCGGGCGCGACTCACTAGGGCTTGCTGCTCTCCCGCGAAGTACGCACTGGATGGTGCCCCGCTTCCTGCCACCGTCTCTGAGCAGAACTGCGAGTCCTGCTAAATGGCCACCACATGTGCTCCGGCGCAACGTAAGCGCCTGTCTTTTCTGGACCGTTTCCTCACGCTCTGGATATTCCTCGCAATGGCCGCAGGCGTGAGCATCGGTCACTTCGTCCCCGGTTCCGCTGCCTTCGTCAACCGCTTCCAGACCGGCACGACGAATATTCCTATTGCCATCGGCTTAATCGTGATGATGTTCCCACCGCTGGCGAAGGTTCGCTATGAAAAGCTGGGGGAGGTCTTCCGCAACAAGCGGGTTCTGGGGCTGTCGCTGGTGCAAAATTGGCTCATCGGCCCGGTGCTCATGTTCGCGCTGGCTGTCCTGTTCCTACGGAGCGAGCCTGCCTACATGCGTGGCCTCATCTTGATCGGGATTGCCCGGTGCATTGCGATGGTGCTGGTTTGGAACGAGCTTGCAGAAGGCGACACGGACTACGTTGCCGGGCTGGTGGCAATTAATAGTGTCTTCCAGGTGCTCTTCTACAGCATCTACGCGTGGCTCTTCCTCACCGTTCTTCCGAAGTGGCTAGGGCTGCAAGGAAGCGTTGTGCAGGTTGGCATCGGGCAGATAGCGAAGAGCGTCAGTCTGTATCTCGGCGTGCCGTTCGCGTCGGGCTTTCTCACCCGGTACGTGCTCATCCGCGCAAAGAGTGAAGAATGGTATCGAACGCGCTTCGTGCCGCTCATAAGCCCGCTAACGCTTATCGCGCTGCTCTTCACCATCCTCGTCATGTTTTCCCTCAAAGGCGACTTGATTGTGCGGCTGCCTCTGGACGTGGTAAAGATCGCCGTGCCTCTGGTCGTCTATTTCCTCGTGATGTTTCTGGTGAGCTTCTGGATGGGTAAGAGGTTGGGTGCGGACTACGCGCGATCCGCCGCGCTTTCATTTACAGCAGCCGGGAACAACTTCGAGCTGGCGATTGCTGTTGCGGTCTCGGTCTTCGGATTGAGCTCCGGGGAAGCGTTCGTTGGGGTGGTAGGCCCGCTGATCGAAGTGCCGGCGCTAATCGGACTGGTGAACGTCGCATTTTGGCTACGGCAGAAACTGTTCGCCTAGTCGAGGTTCAGGGATTTAGTCTCGACAGTCAGCTTATGATCACCGACCTCGCAATTTCCGCCACAGCGTTCAGCATCATCAGCCATTGTTCGCGGTGAGGTGGGCTCGTGCCATACGAACCAGATCCGCACATATCGGGCTCACTGCACATGGCGCAACTTCGTCACGACAAGTGTAGGACCGGGCAAGCGCAAGTCTCTCACAGCAGAACCCCGCATCAGAGGCGCCCCGCCCCTCCTGCTACATCGAGCGGGTGCAGCCTCCAAGGTCGATGGTGGCGTGTATCCGCCAATGTCGCCATGATGTCCTTCCCACAACCTGCTATGCCACGTAATGCTGGGAACAACTTCCACCTGCCACTCGTACTAACCCTTGCGTGCGTTTTCGCAGAGAGGGTTTTCTACATGAAGAGACTTCATCTTTTGCTGCTGTTCCTGGCAGGTATTGGAGGCGTGTGTGCACAAGCCCAATCCGGAACCCAGCCTGACGCCTTGTTCCTCACCGTAAAATCCTTGGACGCCAAACTCTTCGATGCGTATAACCACTGCGACCTGACGACGCTGGGAGCGATGGTCTCCGATGACCTGGAGTTCTACCACGACCAGACAGGACTGTCGGTCGGGAAAGCACCCTTTCTCACCGCGATCAAGCAGAACATATGCGGAAAGGTGGAGCGGGAACTGCTCCCGCAAACCCTTGAAGTGTATCCGCTGAAAGGTTACGGAGCCGTTGAGATTGGGATACATCGGTTCCACCACCCTGGCCGCCCCGAGGACGGCGTGGGGGACGCCAGATTTATAACCTTGTGGCAGAACAAGGACGGTGCGTGGAAGGTGACACGCGTGATCAGCTATGAACACAATCACGGCTTGCTGGTGAAATAGCCTCTCGACCGTTGCCGCAGGACGGGAATGCTCTGCTCCATGCTTGCTCCCTGCCTGTTTTCCTAAAGCCCGTCTAAATCTGTAAATCCATCAACGAACGCTTACCATCCGGTAAACTTTTCATGTGCAGGTCAGGCCGTACTTCGAAAGGCCTGTTAAATGGGGAAGCCGGTTCGAGTCCGGCGCTGTCCCGCAACGGTAATGGGATCATTCATCCCAGAGTCCGAACACCAACCTGCCGCCACCACCATGGAAGCGCTGGACGCTGACCGTGTGTGCGCTGAGGCCTACCGCTCTCGTGGATTGGATCGGTGACCATCGCTTGCTAACGCGCCGTGTGCGCTGAGGCATGCCTGCGCATGGGTGGTTCCCTCAGGTACCAAGGAGAGAACCAGGATGATCGCAGGTGCAGTAAACACATTCCCCAGGCTCAAGACAGCCAATCTCGGCTTTCCCCGTATAGGAAGGCAGCGTGAACTGAAGTTCGCCCTTGAGGGCTTCTGGTCTGGTAAGCAGATTGAGAGCGAGCTTCTTGAAACAGCGGCAACGCTTCGCGCAGAACACTGGAGGCTCCAGCAGGCCATCGGGCTCGACTTCATTCCGTCCAACGACTTCACGCTCTACGACCAGGTGCTCGACATGCTGGTCCTGCTTGGCGCCACACCCGCTCGTTTCGGCAGCGGATCCGTGACGCTCGAACGGTACTTCGCGATGGCGCGGAACAATAAAGAGCAGACCGCGATGGAGATGACGAAGTGGTTCGATACCAACTACCACTACCTCGTGCCGGAATGGAGCGCATCGCTGCCGTTCTCCGTCGACCTCACAAAGATTTTCAATGAGATCACGGAGGCTCGTGTTCTCGGCATTGAGACTCGCCCTGTTCTCATCGGGCCGCTCACCCTTCTCCTGCTTGGAAAAGGCGCCGACGGATTCGATCCATTCACACTCGCGGAGAAGTTGATCGCGGCCTACAAAACCGTGCTTGCAGCCCTCGCAGAGCAGAAGGTGGAGTGGGTGCAGATCGACGAACCCATCCTCGCGACCGATCTGCCCGACAGCGCCGCCGGATTCTTCAGGAAAGCCTACGCGGATCTGACGCAGAGTCCCGTCAAGCTGATGCTGACGACCTACTTTGACCGCGTGGGCGACAATCTGCCGCTCGCTGTCGAATCCAATACGGCAGGCATTCATATCGACCTCGTACGTGCACCGGAGCAGCTGCAGGACGTTCTTCCGGCACTCGCGCCGCGACAGGTGCTCAGCCTCGGCTGCGTGGAAGGGCGCAATGTCTGGCTCACCGACTTCGCCATCGCGAAGAGCTTTATCGCTGAGGCGGTCTCCAGGCTCGGTCCTGAGCGTGTCATCCTCGCGCCCTCGTGCTCGCTGCTGCATGTGCCGCACGATCTGCGCAGCGAAACCAACCTTCCCGCTCGTGTCAAAGGATGGCTGCGCTTCGCGGAGGAGAAGCTCGCCGAAGTCATAGCACTTGCAAACTCCGATGAGGCGGCAGCCATCGCGAACGCCATAGCCATCGCAGATCGCGAGGCGGCTGAATCCTCTACCGATCGCGAAGTACGCCAGCAGCTGGGAGCCCTCTCCGAGAGCGACTTCGCTCGCATCTCGCCTTACAGCCAACGCACCCTGGCCCAGCGCGCCGAACTTCAACTGCCGCTGTTCCCCACGACCACCATCGGCTCATTCCCTCAGACCGCTGAAGTACGCAGGCGTCGCGCCGCGCACAAGCACGGACGCGAGACGACGGAATCCTACGAGGCATTTCTCCGCGAAGCCATCGAGAGCTGCATCCGCCAGCAGGAAGAGATCGGGCTCGACGTTCTGGTTCACGGCGAGTTCGAGCGGAATGACATGGTGGAGTACTTCGCCGAGTATCTCGAAGGCTTTCTCTTCACGGAGAATGGCTGGGTACAGAGCTATGGCTCACGCTGTGTCAAACCACCCATCATCTTTGGCGACGTGTCTCGTCTCCGGCCAATGACGGTGAAGTGGACAGACTATGCCCGCTCACTCACCTCTCGCCCGATGAAGGGAATGCTCACCGGACCGATCACCATGCTGCAGTGGTCCTTCGTACGCAACGACATCCCTCGACAGCAGACCGCCTGGCAGATCGCACTCGCTCTGCGTTCTGAGGTCAAAGACCTGGAGTCGGCAGGCATCGGCATCATTCAAGTAGATGAACCGGCACTCCGCGAGGGTCTGCCCTTACGGAACTCAGACCGCGAGCAGTATCTCGACTGGGCCGTGAAGGCGTTCCGTCTCGCCACCAGCGCTGTAAGCGATCGTACGCAGATTCACACCCACATGTGCTACTGCGAATTTGAGGATGTTCTTCCGTCGATCGCCGCACTCGATGCAGACGTCATCTCCATGGAATCTGCGCGTTCCCGGATGGAGTTGCTCCAGGCCTTTCGTGCCCACAGCTACCCCAGCGAGATCGGCCCCGGCGTGTATGACATACACTCACCGCGTGTTCCCTCGGCGGAAGAGATGCGCGAGCTTCTCGGCCTGGCAATCGATGTCTTCAAGCCGGAACAGATCTGGGTCAATCCCGATTGCGGCCTGAAGACGCGTGCCTGGCCCGAAACCATCCTCGCACTCAAGAACATGTGCCAGGCCGCTGCATCTGCTCGCTCCGCAATGCCCCGTTAGCAAGATGGGACGCGGGATCGCCTCTGTGGCCATCCCGCGTCCCACCGGCATGCGATCGCGCCGCACCTCCGATAAACTGGAACTTACGGGAAGCCGCATGCCAGCCGAAATCATCCTTCAGCAGACCCCGGACGACGCCGCGCTCCTCGCCAGGCTGGAGCATCTTGCCACCGTGCGTGCAACGCTCGCCGAACGCGAATCCGAGCTCGCCCAGATCCGCGCCCAGCTCAAGAGCTTCGAAGGCCGTTACCTTCGCCAGGTCGGCGTCCTCTACGCCGAGCTCGACGACATCGAAGCCCGCATCGCCGAGCGCGAAGTCGACCTCTACGACTCCGACTCGGCCCGCAGCCGTGCCCGGGAGAGCCGCCAGCGCGCGCAGGAGACCCACGACGCGGCCTACTCCTCCGCCTCGCAGGCCGAGGAGTTCGATCCGCCCCCCGGCCTCAAGACCCTCTTCCGCGACGTCGCCAAGCGGATCCACCCCGACTTCGCGCGCGACGACGCCGAACAGAAGCACTTCACCCTGCTGATGGCACGCGCCAACCAGGCCTACAGCCGCGGTGATATCGAGACCCTGCAGCGCCTGCTCGACGATCATCGCGAGATCAGCGCCTCTATCGCCGGCGAAGGCATCGCCGCCGAGCTTCTCCGCATCAGCCGGCAGATCCAGCACGCCCAGCGCGACATCGCCGCCCTCGATGCCGAGCGCGAAACGCTGCTCACCGGCGAGATCGCCCAGCTTCAGCTCGACGCCGAAGCCGCGGCTCGCGAACACCGCGACCTCCTCACCGAACTCGCCACCAGCCTCCGCGAGCAGATCGCCGACGCCCGTCACCGCTTCGAGTTCGTCGAGCGCCAGGTCAAGGCGCAAAGACGCCAGAGCGACGAGGAACGACAACGCGCCGATGGATGACAAAGCCAAAACCGGCCTGCAACACGTCCCTTCGAGTGCCGTACTTTCGCTGCACTCCACGCGCTCCGGCATCATCGCCCGCGGCCGACACGATGCAGCCAGCGCAGCCTCCAACCCGCACTACCGGCAGGCCATCGCCGATTACAACGCTGGCAGCTTCGCTGAGGCAGCCAACAGCTTTCGGCTTGCCGCCGAGCAGGGCCACGCCGAATCCCAATACATCCTCAGCACCATGTACGACTCCGGCCAGGGCCTCCCGCAGGATTCAACTCAGGCCGCCCTCTGGGAGCGCAAGGCAGCCGAGCAGGGCCACGCCTACGCACAGGCCAATCTCAGCTTTCGCTTCTACACCGCCAACGACTTCGCAGAGGCCTTTGCGTGGTGCCAGCGCGCCGCCCACAGCAATCTCGCCTGGGCGCAGTACAATCTCGGCCTCATGTATCGCAAGGGCGAAGGAGTCGAACAGAGCGACACCGACGCGGCCTACTGGTATCGACTGGCCGCCACCCAGGACTTTCCCGAAGCCCAGCAGAAGCTCGCGGACCTCTACTGCATAGGGTTGGGCGTTCCGCTCAATTACGCGCAGGCCGCCCAGTGGTATCGCAGGGCCGCCGATCAGGGCAACGCTGAAGCCCAGTTTCAGCTCGGCCAACTCTACGCCACCGGTCAGGGCGTCGAGCACGATTACACCCAGTCCCGCCACTGGATCCGTCAGGCCGCGCTTCAAGGCCACAAGCAGGCGCTCCGCGAACTCAAGCGCCGCGAATATCGCGATCCGTAGCACCTCGGCTTCGACCGCATCGACGCAAGGTACATTGAAGTTGCGGCCGGAATCTTCATCACGAAGACGAAAGCCGCTTTAGAGGCCGCGTCCCATGGCAAGCGGACTCGTCACCGCCCTTTGGCTGGCCGGTTCCAGGGCATTCGCGCCAGAGCCGACGCCATCATGCAGGTGTTACTGACGCCCGCGAAGACGAGACCGGCGCCGACCAGGCCCGTGGCTATAAGAAAGTATCGCGACTTCGTCACGCCCAGCGCCAGCGTCGCAACGACAAGCGAACCCGCTACTGTGCGGACCTGGCGTTCCATGGCCCAGGGTCGATGCGCCGCCTTTACCATGGGCTTGCCCTCCGCGGCCCAGCCGTCCATGCCACCAGGCATAACGGAAAGTGCTTCGAATCCTTTGGCCGCCAGCAGCTTCCGGGCCTGCTCCGCGCGGCGGCCGCTCTTGCAGACCAGCATGATCGGCGCCGATTTGTCCCAGGCCTCACTTGCCTGCTCAATCGTGCCGAGAGGCACCAGCTGCGCATCGTGGATGTGTCCATTGGCAAACTCGGGATACTCCCGCACGTCGATTAGGATCGCCATCATCTCTCTTCCTCCCCAATATTCACTATATCGCTATATGGTGATATTATCATTCATATGAATTCGGAGCTCATGTCCGACAAGATGATGGAACTTGTAGCCCGGCGTTTCCGCATGCTTGGAGAACCCTTCCGCCTGCGTCTGCTGCAGCAGCTGCAGGCAGGTGAGAAGACGGTCAACGAGCTGGTCTCCGCCCTGGACGGCAATCAACCCAACGTCTCCAAGCATCTCGCGCTGCTCCATGACGCTGGGCTGGTTGGCAGACGGCGGGACGGAACCTCGATGCTGTATTCGATCAGTGACCCCATGGTGTTCAAGTTGTGTGATCTGGTCTGCCGGAACGCGGCCCGTAGAAGCAGGCGCGAATTTGAAGAGTTGAGCGGTAATGGCAAACGGAAGGTCAAATCATGAAGATCGAGCGGTTTGAGACACCGGGCCTCGCACAGTATGCCTACATTGTTTCGTCCGACGGCGAGGCCGTCGTGATCGATCCCATGCGAGATACAGAGCGGTATACGCGGTATCTCGCGAACGAGGGTCTGGTCCTGATCGCCATCGTCGAAACCCACATCCATGCCGACTTCGCCTCCGGCGCCAGCGCGCTGGCAAAAGAGACCGGTGCCGAACTGGCGCTCAGCGGCTACGACGAAGGGCAGCAGTATCGCTACCAGATGCCACACCGCTCTCTGCGCAACGGCGACGCGATAAAGATTGGCAGCGTCCGCCTCGAGGCCATGCACACTCCGGGACATACACCGGAACACCTCTCTTTCCTTCTGTTCGATACCAAACGCAGCATGACGGAGCCACTCGCCCTCTTCTCCGGCGACTTCCTCTTCGTCGGTTCACTCGGCAGGCCCGACCTGCTGGGAGAGGAGGCCAAGCAGGGACTCGCCCATGAGCTGTTTCAAAGTCTCCATCGCCGCCTCGATCCCCTGCCGGATGGCGTGCAGATCTATCCCGGACATGGCGCCGGATCCCTCTGTGGTGCGGGCATGGACGACAAACCGGAATCGACGCTCGGATATGAGCGCAGGACCAATCCGCTGTTTCGGATGGATGAGGCAGGCTTCATCGCCGAAGTTCTCGGAACCGTGCCCCCCATGCCCAGCTACTACCCGCGCATGAAGGAGCTGAACTCCCGCGGTGCAGCCTCTATCGCCTCTCTCCCCCAACCGAAGAAGTTCTCCCCTGCCGAGCTGGAAGACATACGAAAGAGCTCCCGTTCGGTCCTGCTGGATCTTCGCCGTCCGCAAGCCTTTGGAGGGTCCCACGTACCCGGCTCCATCAACATCGGCGCCGGGCAAAACCTTTCGCTCTGGGCCGGGTGGCTCCTCAATCCCGAGAGTCAAATCGTCCTGATCGACAATACCGGTGAAGACCAGGAGTCCCAACAAGCCCTGATGCGGGTCGGGCTCGACCATGTGCTCGGCTCTCTCGCCGGTGGCATGCCGGCATGGATCGATGC
Source organism: Edaphobacter sp. HDX4 (assembly GCF_036877565.1). Classification (NCBI taxonomy): domain Bacteria; kingdom Pseudomonadati; phylum Acidobacteriota; class Terriglobia; order Terriglobales; family Acidobacteriaceae; genus Edaphobacter; species Edaphobacter sp. HDX4. The sequence continues at coordinate 107,495 of NZ_JAEDXW010000012.1, read as the reverse complement.
CGGTCTCGACTTCGCTCCCCTCTATCAGATCTCTACGGCAGAGGTGGAGCGACGCAATCCCGGCGCCGCGGTTCTCGATGTGAGGAGCGATGGAGAATGGCGTTCCGGCCATATCGAGGGTGCGGTACACATCATGCTCGGAGATCTCCCTGCCCATCTCGACACCCTGCCACGGGAAAAAGAGATCATCACCGTCTGTGGAAGCGGCTATCGCTCCAGCATCGCCGCCAGCCTGCTGCTCAAAGCCGGATTTACCGCCGTCAAGAGCATGGACGGAGGCATGGGCGCCTGGAAGCAGCGTTCGCGCCCCGTCTCCATGACTCAGGACTCGTGAGCAGAGCCGTCCTGAGATCAGGCCTCCCGGCTCTGCGGCATCTCCAGCTCCACATCTCCCAGCTCAAGCTGCCGCCCGTCCTCACTCCGCACAGCCATCTCCGCCAAGGGCTCCGCGAATATCGCGACCAATAGGCAGCCCCAGCATCACGACCAGTCCTACCGACACGCACTCTGGGCTTTGGCTTTATCGATTCGCAAGCAGGTAGTTCCCTCCGCTCTTCGCCACCACACTGAAGTGCTGGTCCAGTAGAACCTTCATGTGCGGCATGTCCGTTCCATAGACAAGCGCGTACATCCGCTGCGGACTGAGCCACAAACCCTTGAGTTGCGCATCATCGATAAACACCTTCTTTGCTCCGGGAGCGTAGCTACCATATTCAAGATTCGCGCTTCTTCCATTCCAAAACAGGGCGGGACGGTTCGCGTAAAAAAACGTCGCCGAGAATGCATAGTATGCATCGCCTTCAATCAGCTCGCCCGGAGGAGCCTTCTCCAGAGCTTCTGCAAGCTGATACGAACTTAGATAAGGGTCGAAGGTGATCAGCGCCTGCCGTGCGGCCTGTAAAAAGATCAGCATCATTACCGCCAGGCCGGCCACAACTCTCCCCGTTCTCTGCGCGCGCATCAGAGACACTACCCCAATCAGCAACGCGCAGCCCGCCACAATCAGCGGCAACCGGAGATACGCGAAGGCCTGGAGGGTGAGATCGCTCATGTGTCCCAGCGAAAGCGTGTACAGATCAGGATTCTGGGTCAATGCGGCAGAGATGTCACCCGGCGTTGGTAACTTCGCTGTATACACGAGAAGAAACGCAATCGCGGCGAGACACAGCGCGAGCACAGAGCCTAGCGCCATGCGCGCCCATCTGGGATATCTCTCCCTCTCGGCAAGCTGGCTGCCAAGCAGCATCGCCAGCGCAGGATAGATCGGCAGCGAGTAATACTCCTGCGTCGTCGAGAGCGTGAAGAAGAACAGAATGAAAAGTACCCAGACGAGGCCCAGCAGACGAGTTCTTCCCGCGCGGTCATTTGTCCGATAGCTCTGTCGAAAGGCAAGCGGAAGCGTCAGACTCCAAGGAAACAGCCACACAAAATGCAGCAGCCAGAACCACAGCCGCGGGACCGTGTTGTAGTCGCGCGGGTAGCGCATGTTGAGAAAGCGGAAGAGGTGCTCGTTGAGAAAGTAGAACCAGAAGAAGCCGTGATACTCGCCCGGGCTCGAATGCATGGTCCAGTCAAAGTACGGTGGATTCCGCAGCGTCGCCAGAATATGCCAGGGCGCAGCGATAACAAGCACGATGGCAAGACCAGCGAACGGGCGCAGGCGGCGCACAATCTCCCACAACGACATCGGCCTTGCTATAGCAAGATAGATCCCCCCGATAAATACCGGAAACACCGCAGCCACCAGCCCTTTAAGCAAGAGGCCACAGCCCAGGCTGACGTACAGCACTAGTAGCCAGCGTCCCGGCCTCGGCTCCTCCGCATCCAGCAGGCGCAGCATCGACCACAGCGCCAGCGTGATCGTCAGGGTCAGGGCAGCATCGGGAATGAGGATGCGTGTGAAGAGAAAAATTCCGACACAGGTCGCGAGAATCACCCCGGAATAGATCCCTGCACAGCGTCCGAAGGCCCACAGTGCGAACCGCGCCGTGACCCAGCAAAGAGCAATGTTGATCAGGGCTAGCGGAAGCCGCGCCGACCAGTCGTGCACGCCGAAGATCTTATAGGACCCCGCCATGATCCAATAGATCAGCGGAGATTTCTCAAGATAAGCTATCCCGTTGAGCCGGGCCGTGACCCAGTCGCCGCTCGCCAGCATATTACGCGCAATCTGCGCCTGTACCGCATCCACATCGTCCATCAGGTGCGGCGGGCTGAAGACCAGCGGAAGAAACGCACAGCAGGCGACCAGAAGAACGATCGTATCTACGCGGAGGCGACGGAAAAGTCGGTTAAAGCAGCCTCCGGGGCCTGGAGGTCCTGGTTGCACTGGATCCCCCACTGTCTGATCCATAAAAACAACATCAACATGCCCCATAAGTGATACCCGTAATTTGCCTTTCTTTCCATGTGCAGCTTTATCAGTGGCTCAAGATATAGCCAGGAGATGATGCCGCTCTCTTCAACCGTCTTCTGATTGAGGGTATCCAGCAGCAGCGGCTTCAGGTGACCCCGCAGCCAGTCATGCACCGGAATATCGAGTCCCTGTTTCTTCTTTGCCAGGATGCTCTGGGGCAGCTTGTCTCTCATCAAATTGCGCAGCAGAAGCTTCAGGTTGCGGCCGCGGATGCAGTAGTCCGCCGGCAGCGTCGCAGCAAACTCCACAATACGGTGATCCAGAAACGCTGGCCGTACCTCCAGTGAATGCGCCATGCTCATGCGATCCACCTTCACCAGCAGGTTATCGGGAAGATAGTACGCCTGATCGAACGCCATAAACCGACGCACATCTCCCGTGGCCGGAATCGTCGCTAACAATTTCAGCAGGTGCGTACCGTCGTAGGACATCATCAGATCTTTTCGCTGAAGCTGCGAAAAGGTTCCGTTCCAGAAGACATGCGAGCTACGCTCATCCAGCAGGGTTCCCTGTAAAAAGCGCTGGAGCTTGTAGTCCAGACCGATCTTCTTGTTCGAGGCCGGAAGCCTATTTGCAGAGTTCAACGAAATCCGGCGGACACCGCCAGGGATCCATCGCGCACGTCGTGCATACTTGTCGGCCAGATAGGTGATATAGCCGCCAAACAGCTCATCGGCTCCCTCGCCGCTCAGCGCAACGGTAGCGTGCTTGGCGGACATCTTGGAAAGGTGCCACACGGGAACGGCTCCCGCATCGGCATTTGGCTCATCTGCGTAGTAGGCCAACTCAACAATCGAGGCGGGTGTGACTGTCTCCGGTCCTAGATCAAGTTCGTAGTGTTCGGTACTATACCTCGCTGCCATCTCCCGCAGTTGAGGGGCCTCATTGAACTCCCGGCCATTGAAGGTGATCGAGAAGGTCTTCAGCGGGGTAGAAGATTGCTGGCTCGCATAATGAAGCACGGTCGACGAGTCCATGCCTCCGCTTAGCCAGATTCCGACAGGAACATCCGCCGCCAGATGGTCCTTCATGGATTGCGTAAGCAGATAGTCGAGCTTCGCCGTCGAATCCGCCAGGCTGGTATGTGCGCTCAGATCGGCCCGATCGATCTTCCAATAGCTGTGCTGCGAGATTTTCCCGTCGTTCCAGGTTAGAAAAGAACCCGGCATCAGCTTCTGGATTCCAGCCGCTAGCGTCCTCGCCCCTGGAACATAGTTCACGCCAAGGTAGGCATCCAGCGCGTTCAGATCGATGTGGCGCGGCACCTCAGGATGGCAAAAGATCGCCTTCATCTCCGACCCGAAGTAAATGTCGCGACCCACGAAAGCGTAATAAAGCGGTTTGATGCCCATGCGGTCACGCGCCAGCACGAGACGTCGGCGCGACTCCCGCCAGGCTGCGAAGGCAAACATCCCTCGCAGCTTCTCGATGCATGCCGTGTCCCACTGCATAAATGCGCGCAGAACGACCTCTGTATCGCAGGAGGTCCGGAAACGATGACCAAGCGCAATCAGTTCGGTGCGCAACTCGGCATGGTTATAGATCTCGCCGTTGAAGACGAGGGCATAGTCATTGTCCTCCGAACTCAGAGGCTGACCACCGGAAGCCGTGTCGATTACTCGAAGCCGTGTAGCGCCAAGCGAGACGGCAGAACTTTGCCAGGCACCCTGATCGTCAGGGCCACGGTGAAGGATGGAAGCAACTGCCTGGTAGATCTTCTCGGGCAGAAAAGGATGGGACACATGGGTATAACCAGCAATTCCACACATCTCGGAAAAAGAGGGGCCTTTATTTTTTTTTGCCAATATACCCGAAACTTTTTGAAATAGATCGCATTTAAAATTAGTTGCGACTTTGTAAGTCAATTTCGCATGAACGCGATCCTCGTCTCGCCTGCTTCTTTCCTAACGACCTTGTTGCGACGGGGACCGAGACTCGACAGAACACTTGATTTTCACGCACGCATTTCGGCCTCTCAACAACCTCGATACTTGAAGCACCCTAAAGATCAGTCTGAAAATCGTTTGTTCTGTTATTTGGGGAAATTCTGCACTCCGGATGGGGACACGGACGCGAAAGTGTGTCATGGGAGCGGTCGTAGCATTCGCTCGATCACCGTTTTGCTCCGGAAGAAGGCGCGACCGGCAGCAACGGCTCTGTCACGCCAAAATCCATGTAAGCCACCTCGATTTAGGAGCTTAGCTATGCCGTTTAGTTTCCCCAATTCGCTAGAATTAAGTAGAGAAGAGAAAAAGCCCCAGCAAAGCAGCTGGGGCCTTTTCGCGAACCCCGGCAGATCGAGGTCCAGAACTAAGTCACGCGTTATCAAGATTTTGACCCAATAATGGGGAGGGCTAGACCAGCGTCGCGTCCAGCGTGATCTCCGCCGCCTTCAGAACCTTCGAAACCGGGCAGCCGACCTCGGCGTTGTGCGCCAGCTCATCGAACTTCGCCTTGTCGATGTTCGGGATCTTCGATGTGTTGGTCAGGTGAATCTTCGTGATCGTCGGCCCCTCGCCATGCAGGTCCAGAGTGACAACAGCCTTGGTCTCGATGGACTCCGGATTAAAGCCCGCCTCCGTGAGCTGTGCGCTCAGGGCCATGGTGAAGCACCCGGCGTGCGCGGCGGCAATCAGCTCCTCGGGGTTGGTACCCACGCCTTCGGCGAAGCGGGCTGCAAAGCTGTACTGGGTGTCCTTGAGCGTGCCGCTCTGGGTGGAGATGGTGCCTTTGCCCTCTTTGAGGGTGCCGTGCCAGATAGCGCTTGCGCTGCGATCCATGGAAGTCTCTCCTTTTCGTTCTCGAAGTTCTCTATCGACGGTACATGATTCGATGCTCCCCTGCGGGAGCCAGGCAGTTGAAAATTCTGCAAACTGCGCTAGAGTGTCGAGATGTCCCACCTCGAATCAGCTGTCGAAGAACGCGCAGAAAAGAGCCAGGCTGACGAGCTCTGCTCGCTGCCCGCGGAACATCATCAGGTCTACTGTCCCACCTGCTCCTCGCGTCTCCAGGACAGCCGCTGCAAGCTCGTCTGCCGCACTTGTGGATACTTTCTGAGCTGCGCCGATTTTTATTGAGTTCTTCTCGAACTCGAGCGCCTTCCGATACTTCGCCTCGCCCTCTGCGATCATCTTAGACAACAGTGCTCTCTCCCGAGAGACGTCTTCCAGGATGGAACAGCAGATCGCAGCACCCGAATCCGAACGGCCCGTGCCGGAAAAACGAAGCAGCCGCTTCTCCCACGCCTGGCGCGCGCTGCGGCACCGTAACTTCCGGCTCTACTTCACCGGCCAGAGCATCTCGCTGATCGGAACCTGGATCACCCGCATCGCCACCAGCTGGCTGGTGTATCGCCTGACCGGCTCTGCCTTTCTGCTCGGCACGGTCAGCTTCGCGGGACAGATTCCGACCTTCCTGCTGGCTCCCTTCGCTGGCGTCATCGTCGAGCGGATGGATCGCCGCAAGCTGCTGGTCTGGACCCAGGTGCTTGCCGGAATCCAGTCGCTTCTGCTGGCTGCGCTCACCCTGGCGAAGATCGTCACCATCCACGAGATCCTCGCGCTCAGCGTCTTTCAGGGCCTCATCAACGCCTTCGACATGCCCGGCCGCCAATCCTTCCTCATCCAGATGGTCACCCCGCGCGAGGGAAAGCCGGACAGGACCGATCTCGGCAATGCCATCGCGCTCAACTCTTCGATCGTCAATCTGGCTCGCCTCATCGGCCCGGCGATCGCGGGTCTCATTATCGCCGCCGTCGGCGAAGGCTGGTGCTTCCTGATCGACGGCGCAAGCTACATCGCCGTCGTCGCCTCCCTGCTGATGATGCAGGTGACGCAGACCACGGCTCAGAAACCAACGCTCTCCATGGTCGAGCAGCTGCGCGAGGGCTGGTCCTATGTGACGGGCTTTCAACCCATTCGGACCATCCTGTCCCTGTTCGCCCTCATCAGCCTGATGGGAATGCCCTTTATGGTGCTGATGCCGATCTTTGCCGCAAACGTTCTGCACGGCGGCCCGCACACACTCGGGTTCCTCACGGGAGCTTCAGGGGTCGGCGCGCTCGTCTCGGCGATCTCGCTGGCGGTTCGCAAGTCCGTTCGCGGGCTGACGACGATGATCCAGCTCTCCGCATTCTGTTTCGGCGCGGGACTTATTCTCTTCGGCCTCTCTCACCATCTCGCGGTCTCGCTGGTCCTGATGCTGGTGACAGGCTTTGGAATGATGCAGGGTCTCGCTGCCAGCAACACGATCATCCAGACTCTTGTGCCCGAGGACAAGCGCGGACGCGTTATGAGCTATTACACGATGGCCTTCGTCGGAATGGCTCCCTTCGGCAGCCTGTTGGCCGGAGCGCTGGCGCACCGCTTCGGCGCTCCTCACACGGTCATCTTCACCGGCTCCGTGTGTGTTCTGGGAGGAGTCTGGTTCAGTACGCAGCTTCGCTCAATTCGCCGGATCATGCGGCCCATCTACGTCGAGATGGGAATCATTCCTGGCGAGGAGCAGACCGCACAGGCAACGGAGCACACCCTCTCCGGCAGCTAGCTCCATCTCAGCTCTGTTATCGTCATTGGCGATGGGAAACAAGGACCTTCTGCTGAATATCGCGCGCCGCTGGCGCAGAACCCCCGCGCTGCTTTTGCTCCTCTCCACCTTCGCCTTCGGCCAGGCGCACGATGCTGTGGACTGGGTGAATCCTTACATCGGCACCGGCTCGGGCAAGATCGGCTACGGCGGCACCATGCCCTTTGTGACGCCACCGTTCGGCATGACGAACTGGACCGCCCAGACGAGACAGAATCGGCTGAGCGTGGTCTCGTACAAGTACGAAGACAATGTCATCCAGGGCTTCATGGGAACCCACCAGCCGGCGATCTGGATGGGCGACTACGGCTACGTGACGGTAGTGCCGCAGATCGGTGAACTGCAGACGGCGCCTGAGGCTCGGCAGATGCACTTCAGCCACACAGATGAGATCACGCGGCCCGACTACTACTCTGTGTGGATGACTGCGAAGGACGGGAGTCGCGTGCGGGCGGAGATGACGGCGACCGAACGCTGCGCGTACATGCGTTTCACCTTTCCAAAAGGCTCAAAGGGCCGGGTGCTGATCGAAGCATCTAGGCCCGGAGTCGCAGGAGGAGCAGACATCGACGCTGCGAAGCACGAGATCACGGGCTACAACCCGGACCGTACCGATCGCGGGCTTGGTCCGTTCGCGCTGCCCAACTTCAACGGCTACTTCGCAGCCGAGTTCCGCAGGTCATGGACGAACGCAAAAACCTATGGGGCCGGCAGCGCAGGCTCACACGGCGCGTACGCTGAGTTCGGCGAGGGCGAGGTTGTCGAGGTCCGCATAGGGACCTCGTTTCTCAGCGTCGACCAGGCGCGCGAGAATCTGCACAAAGAGATCCCCGAATGGAACTTCGAGGGTGTGCAGAAGAAGCTGCGTGCCAAGTGGAACGACAAGCTGAGCCGCGTAAGCGTGGAGGGTGCGAGTGACGATCAGAAAAAGATCGTCTACACGGGGATCTACCATGCACTGCTCTATCCTCGTATCTTTTCGGAGTATGGCCGTTACTACAGCGCCTTCGACGACAAGGTACATCAGGGCGAATCGTACACGGCTTACTCCATCTGGGACACCTTCCGCGCCGAGAACAGCATGATCACGCTTCTCGCTCCGGAACGCGTGCCAGGCATGATTACCGCTCTGCTGCAGAACTACAAAGAGGGCGGATGGATGCCGAAGTGGCCGAACCCTTCGTATACAAACATCATGATCGCAACGCATGCTGATTCTCTGATCGCAGAGGCGGTGGCGAAGGGGATCACCGGCTTCGACAAAAAGACGGCGTGGGATGCAGTGTACAAGGATGCGATGACTCCTCCTGACGGAGATACCACGCGCCGCTGGCTCGATCGCGAGCCACATACACCCTATGAAGGCAGGGGGGGACTGACGTACTACAAGCAGCTCGGCTACATCCCGACCGATAAGACCGATGAGGCGGCATCGCGCACCATCGAAGACAGCTACGACGACTGGTGCGTCGCGCAGATCGCCAAGGCGCTGGGCAGGCAGAAGGACTACGAGTTTTTCCTCAAGCGCTCCCTCAACTATCAACATCTCTACAATCCGGCGCTCAGCCTGATGAACGGCCGCACGTCGGATGGCAAATGGGCGCCGATCGGAGGCACACGCGATAACCCAGGCAATCGCTCTGTCTCCGGATGGACCGAAGGCGACGCGTGGGTCTACACATGGGGCGCGTTCCACGATCTGCCCGGGATGGTCGATCTGATGGGCGGCGCGGACAAGTACAACGCCAAGCTTGATCAGCACTTTACAGGCAAGCACAACATCCACAGCAATGAGCCCAGCCATCACTACGGCTACCTGTACGACTACTCCGGAGAGCCGTGGAAGACGCAGGCAAAGGTGCGTGAGATCGCCAACGCAGAGTATGCCAATCAGCCTTCGGGCATCGACGGCGATGATGACTGCGGACAGATGTCGTCCTGGTACTTGTTTACAGCGATGGGATTCTATCCTGTGAATCCCGCCAGCGGAGAGTACATGATCGGAAGCCCGATGTTCTCAAAGTTTGCTCTGCGCGTTGCTAACGGAAAGACCTTCACGATGAGGGCCAAAAACAATAGCGCAGCTAACGTATACATTCAGTCTGCGAGTCTGAACGGCAAACCGCTCAACCGCCCCGTCGTGCGCTACAGCGACATCATGCAAGGATCAAACCTGGAGTTTGTGATGGGACCCAAGCCCTCGAAGTGGGCGAGCGAGTGGAGAGGCACACCGGTCGGTCATTGAGGCCGAAAGATTTGTTGAACGTTTCCGGACGAGGTTGACTACAATTTCGGCGAGTTTGATGGGCCAGGTTTTCAATCCAGGAGGCGAGGCTTTCTGTATGAACAACGTGCATCATTATCCGCTGGCAATTATCGTGGCGACCCTCTCTTATTTCGGTCTGGGCGCGGTATGGTTCACGATGTTTCGCAACGCGTGGCTGGAAGGAATTGGCCGCACGATGGAGCAGTTGCAGATGAGCGGTGTGAGTCCGGCGCTAGCATATGGAATCGCCCTCATCATGACGTTAGCGCTGGCGATATTTCTCTCGTGGCTGATCCAGGTGACCGGTGTGCCGACAGCCGCACGCGGAGTTCAGATCGCAGTCATTTTATGGTTCTGCGTGGTCTTTACAACGTTCGCTACTGAGTATGCGTTCGAAGGCCGCGGGGTGAAGATTCTCGCGATCATCTCAGGCTACTGCCTCACAGGCATGGTGCTGATGGGAGCCGTCCTGGGTGGCTGGACCAGACAGCGGGATCTACGCGATTCGCGATAAGGAACGGCAATGCCGAATTCAAACTACTTCTCTGAAGCTCTGCGCGCTGCCTCGAACTCATCGCCATGTAACCACTCAATCGGCTTGGGCGCTGTGATGGCTTCCCATCCCACCTCGAGACCAAAGCGAACAAGTTTGGCGTTGCCCTGGAAGTTCCAGTCCGGCCGATAGTTGTCAGAGAAGTTGTGGTAGTCGTGGTCGACGAAGTCTTTGCTCTTCGCCGCTCCCCAGGCCTCGTCGTGGCCTTCAAACAGGTCGCCCTGATCGACGGAGAAGGCGGGAATTCCTACGCGCGAGAGGCTGAAGTGGTCGGAGCGGTAATAACCTCCTGCCTCCGGGTGCGCATCGGGAACGATGGAGAGATCGAATCGCCGCGCGGTGGCCTCGACCGTAGAGTTGAAGGTGGTTCGCTGCACTCCATTGAGGTTCACCTCACGGGGAACGCCGATCGGGAGGATCATGTCGTAGTTGATGTCGAGGGCAATCTGCGATGGCGGGACGGGCGGATGTTGTCCAAGGTACTCGGACCCAAGCAGGCCCTGCTCTTCCGCGGCGACGGAGGCGAAGATGACGGAGTGTGGCGGCTTTATGCCCGACTGCGTCCATGCGCGGGCCATCTCCAGCAACATGCCGCAGCCGGTGGCGTTGTCCGCTGCACCGTTATAGATGTTGTCGCCTGCCATGCCCGGTACAAAGCCGAGATGATCGTAATGGGCGGTATACATGACGGCTTGGTCGGGCTTATGTTCCGCTACATTCAGGCCGGGCAGTATGCCGATGACGTTTGGTGACTGGAAGCTGCGAACTGCGCTTTCGATGTGGGCTTCGAGCCTCACGGGAAGCTCCCGGGCCTTGAAGCCGCGCTTGCCTGCGGCTGCCATCTCGGTGTCGAGATCAAGATTGGCGGCTTTGAAGAGAGTGCGTGCGACATCGAGTTGGATCCAGCTTGCGGCTGCGAGCTGCGGATCCTTATTGTCGCGAAGGTAAGTCTTCTCGCTGGTGTTGGAGTTCTTCACGACATCCCAGCCGTAGCTGGCGAGGTCTGTACGGTGAATGATGAGCGCGCCCACGGCTCCGTGCCGCGCGGCTTCCTCGAACTTATAGGTCCATCGACCGTAATAGGTGAGGGCTTTGCCGCCAAAGAACTTTGGATCTTCCGACGGAGGGTCGCCCACGATGCAGAGGATCACCTTCCCCTTCACATCCACGCCAGCGTAGTCGTCCCAGCCGAACTCGGGAGCAACGACACCGTATCCGACAAAGACAATAGGAGCATTGACGTCGACGGACGGCGTCAGGGTGCGGTTGCTGACGGTGTAGTCGTCACCATACTTCAGATCGTAGGAGTGGAGATCAATGGCGACCTCACCCTTTGGTCGCTCAGGGACCAGCGAGACGTGGGTTTTATCGGGTATGACCTTTGTGCCGACAAAGTTCACCTGCTGCAGATAGGTTCCGTTGTCGCCTCCGGGCTTCAGCCCGTAAGCCTCAAACTGCGCGGCGATGTACTTGGCGGCGATCTCGCCACCGCGTGTCCCCGGACCGCGACCCTCAAGCAGATCGTCGGAGAGGAACTGCACGTGAGCGCGGATTCTTTCGTCGTCGACGCTGGCCTCGGCCGATTTGACTGCCGGAGGAACTGTCTGGGCGAGGGCAGAAGAGGCGAGGACGAAGAGGCTAAGGGCCGTAATGGAAGACAATCTCACTCGCGAGCTCCTGCTGGATAGGGCGATGTCGTAATTTTAGACGCAGGACGCGAGGCGCCTGCTCTCTTGGGAGTCGGCGAGGACGCGGCCTCGGTTTCAGGTTCGGGGTCAGGCAAAACGATCGGTCGAATCTCCATGACATCGAGCCGCTGCAGAATCTTGCGGGCCAGTCCAGTGAGCGGAAGGGAAGGAAGCCGGCTGGTCCGGATCCAATGCAAATCGCCTTTGGCCGCGGGGACGGCGCGGCGCAGGGCGCGATCCAGTGAGCCCCGAGGAGCGAAGACCTGCACGTAGTAGTTGGTATTCGTGATGGAGTGGCGCACGCGCAGCAAGGGTTCGCGGCCCTCGACGGCATCGAGAGGCAATGGGGGCAGCTCGTACATGCCGGCCATCAGGCTTACGTCCGTAGCGCGCCGCTCCAGCAGAACCTGGGTCACCGGACCGCGCTTTCGCAATGAAAGCAGGTGGGCCGCCGGTCGGCTGCGTTGAGCGGCCCGCAACGGTGTGACGTGCTCTCCCCGCGTCTTGCACATGGAGAAGACGGGGCAGTTGAGACAGAGAGGCGCGCGGGGAAGACAGATCGTCGCACCGAGCTCCATCATGGCCTGATTGTGATCACCGGCAGCATTGGACGTCTTATCCACCCGGCGGCGGGGAACCAGCGCGGCAGCCTGTCGCTGCAGATAGGTTCGACTGATCGAGGTTCCGTCTTCAGGACGACCCAGCAAGCGCAGAAGCACGCGCTCGACGTTTCCATCGAGTACGGGAACGCTCTCCCCGAAGGCAATGCTGGCGATGGCGCCGCAGGTATATTCGCCGATTCCGGGCAGGGTGCGAAGCTCAGCCGCTGTACTGGGAAGCACACCGCCGCGTTCTTCGGTGATGAACTTGGCGGCTCTGTGGAGCATCCGCGCGCGGCGGTAGTATCCCAGTCCGGACCACGCGGCGAGCACCTCATCTTCGCTGGCAAGTGCAAGAGCCAGGATCGTGGGAAATCGACGGAGGAAGGCGTTGTAGTGTTCGATGACCGCTGCGACGCGCGTCTGCTGCAGCATGACCTCGGAGACCCAGGTGCGGTAGGGATCGCTTACGCCGCGCCAGGGAAGCTCACGAGCGTGCATTCGATACCAGCTCATCAGCCGCCGACGAAACAGAGTGGGATCGAGTTCGGTGTAGGGCGCGTCCGCGACAGCCTCAGGCTCGCCAGTCACGGCGGGGCGCTTCTGAGCTTGCATGCGGGGACAGTCTATCGTCTCTTGCGACGACGTACTATGGAGAAGTATGCAACCAGCGTCTTTTCCAGCGTCAAAGGTAACGAGGCGAAGTGTTCTGCAGGCAGCAGGAGCGGCAGCCGGCCTTCAACTTACCAGGGGTTTCACGTGGGCCTCGCAGACCGCAATCACAAAAAATGCTGCTTCGGCAAAAGACGCCTCGCGCTGGCGAGAGACATGGGATGCCGCCTTGGCTTGCCTGGCCGGGAACGTGCGCAATGTTCCGCGGTATGACAAACCCGTACTGTTTGAGGGTGCCGTCTATAAGGGAATCTGGCAGGAATGCGGACCGCAGGAAGGCCTTGTCTACGGAACGCTGGCGAAATACGTCCAGGAGAGCGATCCGGCCAAAGCTCCTCTTGCAGTAGCGAAGAACAATCACATGGCGTTTTTTGCACTGCAGCGCGAGGATGGTCAGCTCCCAGCCTCGGTGAAGACGTCAGAGGTCGGATACGGCCAGATCCAGATGGTGGTGCCGATCGCGGCAACGGCATGGGAGGTGTCGCAGCTAACCCGTGACGAGGAGCTGCTGGAGACCGCGTATAAATCCTGCGGGCGATGGGACGCATGGCTGCGCAGATACCGCAACACGCGAGGCACCGGCCTGGTGGAAGGCTTCTGTACGTACGACACAGGGCACGACAATAGTCCGCGATGGAAGGGCGTCCCGAACCGGTGTCCCGATGCGGATGCGAAGAAGTTTCCAACCGGTGTAGGAGTACCCCGGCTGTGTCCGGATCTTTCCGCGACCGTATATGGCGGACGAGTGGCGTTATCGGCAATGGCGAAGGCGCTGGGCAAGTCCGACGAAGCCGCGCGGTGGGAGTCTGAGGCCGAAGAGTTACGCCTGCTGATCCTTTCAAAGCTCTACAACGAAAAAGACGCGGCCTTCTATGATCTGGATGCAGATAACAAGTTTGTGCGCGTGCGATCGGATGTGATCAGCCGGGTTCTTGGAGAGCATGTGCTGAAGATGGCGGAGAAACGGGATCGCACCATCTTCGAGGCGGTCTGGAAGAGGCAGATCCATAACCCGAAGGCCTTCTGGGCACCGTATCCCCTGACTTCGATCGCCATGGACGACCCCAGCTTTGTCAGACCAATTCCACGGAACAGCTGGGGAGGCGCCACCCAGGCTTTGACTGCTCTGCGCACGCCACGCTGGATGGGCTACTACGGCAAGGATGCTGAGCTGAAGCAGTTGATGGGGAAGTGGTGCGAGGCCATCATGCGGCACATCGAATTCCGGCAGCAGATGGATCCCGAGACGGGAGACTTTACCCAGGCCGATCCCAGCGGATATTCGCCGGCGGCGCTCACATTTCTGGAGTTTGCCCGCAGGCTGGGTCACGCGCCGACTAAATAGGTCAATTGCCAGTTGCCAGCAGTCACTCCGTTGCAAGATGCTGGCTTCACATTTTCGGAGATGAGATGACGTTACCCACAAGATTGAAGGCTTTTGGCTCAGTTGTGTTGTGCCTTGCATCGTTCCGCCCCGCCGCCGCGCAGGGTACGGTTCCTACGTTTGTCCAGCATGCGGGCGATAAGTCCTATGTGTTGATGGGAGCAGATCCGGCGAAGGGCGGCACCACAACCATTCCTACGGTGCTCGCACCGGTCACCCTGTCTTTCGAGTCGAAGAAGGTTGGAGGCAAGCCGTTTGTTCTGGATGCGGGCAAGGACGTGCCTGCATTGTTGCGGTCTCCAATCTTTTCGCGATTCAAGTTTCCAACCGCCGGCGAGACACAGTATGCCGACGCGATGCTTCGCACGACCTTCCCTGCTGCAAAGGACTGGCATACGCTGCTGGGCAAGCCAGAGGTAAAGCCGATCACCGTTACCATCCCTGCGGGATATGGCTATGTGCTGACTTCGAAGGCGAGCGGCTCGGCAGCAGCCGTGGTGGACCTGGAGTTTGTGCAGAAGGAGATCTTCAAGCAGCTTCCAAAGCAGGACGGCAAGCTCGTGCTCGCGGTCACCCCCAATACGACGTTCTATGCGATGGGGGACGCTACCGTGTGCTGCTCATGGGGAACGCACGGAGTCGATCGCGCGACCGGCAACTCGTTCGTGCTCGCCAGCTATCTCAACCATGCGCCGTCCATCATTGTCGATAAAGATGCGCAGCCACTGACGCAGCAGCTGGCAGAATTTGTGAATGATTCACTGTTCGATCCGCTCTATCAGCATGAGCTGTACGAGCAGCATCTCAATCCGGCCTCTGCGCCTGGGAATGCGGTCAGCTGGATGCGACCTGCTTCCATGCGCCCCGGCGATGGCGGACGATGCGGAGGCACTCGCGTAGCCTCCACCTATTTCCAGCTGCAGCCTACGGACACAAATCTCAAGAACAACTTCCCCGCTTCGGAACCATATGTTGCAGGTGAGGGTAAGGCGGCGTATCACGTTCAGAATGTCGCCCTGATGCCTTGGTACACGGGATCGACAGAGAGCATGGGAAAGACATACAGCTTCCCTGACGAAAAGATCCTGACGGAGGCCGCTCAGCCATGCCCGGCCCGACGTGGTGGATCCGGGGTGGCGACAACGCCGACTGCAACCCCGATCGTGCCTCCGGCTGCCGGGAATGGGCACCAGCTGATCGGCTACTGGTCAGGCTATGCAGGTGCTAACGGCACGTTTCCTCTGCGGGACGTTTCGCCTCAGTGGGACTACATCCTGGTGGCCTTCGCGACTCCCGACAAGAATGCGCCTGAAGGCACGCTGCAGTTCCACACACCGACCGGGATGGACCCCGCAACCTTCAAAGCTGATATTCAGTACCTGAAGAGCAAGGGGAAAAAGGTGATGATCTCGCTCGGCGGAGGCGGCCAGCACTTTACGCTGGCGAATCCGGCGAGGATTCCGAACTACGTCTCCTCGGTGACGAAGATCGTGGAGGAGTACGGCTTCGATGGAATCGATATCGACTTTGAGAGTCCCTCGCTGTCGATTGATCCGGGTGACACGGACTTCCGGCATCCGACGACGCCTTCGATCGTGAACCTGATCGCGGCGCTGCGGCAACTTCACGATCACTTCGGTCCCGGGTTCATGATCAGCCTTGTACCGGAGGGCACGCAGATTCCCGGGGGCTATCCGAGCTACGGCGGACAGTTTGGATCGTACCTGGCCATCACCTATGCAATCCGCGACATCCTTACCTTCATCGATGTGCAGGACTACAACACGCCGCCGCTCGAGGGGCTTGACGGTGAGATCTATCAGGCAGGCCACGTCGATTATCACGCCGCAATGACCGAGCTTTTGCTGCACGGCTTCAACGTCGGAGGCGATCCGAAACAGTTCTTCCCGCCCATGCCTGCAAACCAGGTCGCCGTCGGCTTTCTTGTAGGAGACGTCGAGGTAACAGAGGTCGATGAGGCGATGGATTACCTGATTACAGGCAAAGCTCCTGCAGGTACGACGTACAAGCTGCGCAAGCCGGGCGGCTACCCGGAGATGATTGGCGCCATGTTCTGGACCATCGACGGGGACCGGCGCGGAAACTATAACTTCTCTAACTCTGTGGGTCCGTTACTGCACGGCTATCCCGCGGCCAAATAGCTATCGAAGTAGACAACAGGGCGCGACGAGAGTCGTGCCCTGTTGTATTTAACGACGCGCAATCATATTTCGACCGCTAGCAATTCTGGTACTTCCAGTTCCGCTGTTTGCCCTCGGCGATCCACTCCACGGCCTGGACGATGCGCTTCTCTTTTGTCTCGGCGCGTTTCGCTTCTGCGATCCACTCCGTGTACTCCCGCTGGCAGCTGACACTGAATCCGTCAAAGACCTTCTGCGCAACCTTGTTTTTCTTGAGGGCGGCTGCAAGTTCGACGGGAATCTCGGGAGCGGGTTTTGCTGCCATTCTGGGCCGCGTCATGGTCTTGCTACCCTCATCGATAAAGGCAGCTGCCTGCCTGATATAGCCGGTCAGAACCTTGTCCGTGGGAAGGTCCCTGGCAGTGGCGATCTTGCCGAGCGATCCCATGCCATCGCTGTCAAAACCGTCTTTCTTGAGAAGATCGCGCATGGCCGCCCCAAACAGCCCGAAGCTGCAGTGCGCCTTGAACGCTGCCAGGTTGCCGAACATCTGTCCGTGATAGGTGAAGAAGGGCATGCTCCACTTGATGTCTTCTTCGATATCGGGAAGGACCTTATGAACAAGCTCGCGAAGGTGTGTGAGCACAGGTTGAGCGAAGGGGGCGGACTTGTTGATGTAGGCGTCAACGCGAGGATCGAAGTTGCCTGCGGTCTTCATGCAGGGGAGTTTACCGCAGTTTTCGCGCAGCAGATCAGGGCAGCAGCCAACATTCGGCTGTGAACGAAGTGACCTGCTCGGATCGGGCCCGGTGCGATCGAGGCCGTGGGATCAGGGCCGTGCCTGAGGCCAGCGACAGCGCAATTTTTCTTTAGCGAATAAAAAGCAAATACAATTTGTCTGAGCGCTCCCATGTCGACTGCCTCTCATCCCGATCGCTTCCAGTTTCTGCACATCGACCTGAACAGCTTCTTCGCTTCGGTCGAGCAGCAACTTCATCCCGAGTATCGCGGAAGACCACTCGCCGTTGTTCCTACGATGGCCGACACGACCTGCTGTATCGCGGCGAGCTACGAGGCTAAGGCCTTCAACGTAAGGACCGGTACGCAGGTAGGCGAAGCCAAGAAGATGTGCCCTGGCATCATCCTGATCGAAGGCAGTCATACCGAGTATGCGAAGTACTCAAAGGCCATCAGCGATGCCGTGGATCTGGTCTGTCCGGTCTCTCACAATCCTTCGATCGACGAGATGTGCTGTCAGCTGATTGGGCGTGAGCAGGAGCCGCCTCGGGCCCGAAAGATCGCACTCGAAATCAAACAGTCAATCTACAAAAATGTCGGGGAAGCACTGCGCTGTTCTATCGGTATGGCCCCGAATCGTTACCTCGCCAAGATTGCCAGCGATATGCAGAAGCCCGACGGGCTTATCGGCCTGCTGCCCTCGCAGCTTCCGCGGGCGATCGCTCATCTGGAACTTCGGGACTTACCTGGAGTCGGCGCTCGCACGGAGACTCGGCTCCATGCCAAGGGGATTACGACAATGGAGCAGCTGCTGGCTCTCGACCGCCGGGGCATGCACGATCTCTGGAACAGCGTCTGGGGAGATCGTCTCTTCCACTGGCTGCGTGGAGGAGATACCGGTGACGATGGCGCACCGGTGGGTGCGGACGTGCAGAAGTCTCTCGGTCACTCCCACGTGATGGCGCCGGAGTTTCGCAACGAGGAGGGTGCCTGGGCGGTCGCCAACAAGTTATTGCACAAGGCCTCGATGCGGCTGCGAATGGAGAAGTTCTATACCGGTGCCCTGGCCATCACCGTCCGCTATCAGCTCACACGCGAGCAGGCGGAGCGGATGAAGTCCAAACGCCACTTCAGCGGAATCAAGCAGTCCGGGTGGGGCATGGAGGCACGCTTTCCTCAGTGCCAGGACACACTTTCGTTGCTGGAAGCGATGCGCGGGCTGTGGCAGCGACGTCCGCAGGGAGCAGAGTTCGGGCGGCCGTTCTTTGTTGGAGTGACGCTGCGCAGCCTGGTTCCCGAAGACGAGCACCAGGAAGATCTCTTTGGAGATCCCGGCAATCGGATGCAGCTTTCAGCCACGATGGATAAGCTTAACCTGAAGTATGGGCATACGACCCTGCACTTTGGCAGCATGCTTCCTGCACGTGAATCGGCACCGACTCGCATAGCCTTCACCCAGATCCCCGTGCAGTACGGTGTGGATTACATGTAGGTGGTCGGCACAACGGTTTTGTTCTGCCGTGAGTGCGGCAGATCAGGACTCGTCCGCACGGAGAGCCTGGCTGTGATGAAATAGAGGGAGAACACCATGCGTCGAACCGGGTCCATTCCGTTCGCTCTGCCAACCTTTGGGGGGGCCGTGCGCAGGTTGATCCTGCTTAATGTGGGTGTCTTTTTCGCGCTCGCCATTCTCTCCTGGGTTTCGCCCTCTCTCAGCAGACTGCTCAACTTCCACCTGCTGCTTGAGCCCTCGGCCGTTGTTCGAGGTGAGCTTTGGCAGCTGTTTACCTATTCCCTCATCAATCCCGGCATTCTTTCCATCCTCTTCGGAATGCTGACGCTGTGGTTCACCGGCACCCTGCTGGAGGGAAGTCATGGAAGCCGGTGGTTCACGGAGCTTTACTGGAGTTCCGTGGTCGGCGGTGCAGTGATTGCTACCGCCGTCTCGTTCACGCATCTGTTTGGACTGCGCCCGGACGTCGTTGCGGTTGGAGCGTGGTCAGGAATCTTCGGTCTCCTGATTGCGATCGCCATGCTCTTCGGCGACCAGGAATTCTTGCTGTGGTTCGTCCTGCGTATCAAGGCGAAGTACATGGTCGCGATCTACATCCTGATCGCAATTGCTGTCCTGCTGAAGCAGTCCGACAACTTCGGTGCGCTGCTTCAACTCTCCGGTGCGCTCTCGGGATTCCTCTTTGTCCGTTTTGCACCGCGTCGAGGTCTCGCCTTCGGTTTCACAGAGCGTCTCTATGGCGTTCGGAACGCATACTACCGATACAAGCGTCGCCGTGCAGCAAGGAAGTTCGAAGTGTATATGCGGAAACAGAACCGCGAGGTGCACTTCGATAAGGATGGCCGCTATATCGACCCGGATGAGCTTCGCCGAGATCCGAATGACAAGCGCTGGATGAACTAACACTTTCTGGTGACAGTTCCCCGCCCCGAAAAGGTCATAATCGGCTCTTGTCTTGAGGGCAGGTCGTTCCCTTATAATCAAGCCATCAGTTCTGAACTCTAGATAACCGCAAATGCTGAGTAGTGTTACGGGTCTGCAGTCAGCAACCTTCAAGAAAAATACTGTCCTTGGCGCATTAACCAGATAACAATGGCCTTCAAGTCGGCCATAAGGAGAATCGCCAACTATGCCACGCAAGCTCCCCATGCTGGCCCTTATTGCCTTGTCCGCAAGCCCTTTTATCTATGGACAAGGTTCGTCATCAAACACGCGCTATACCCTCGTTAAGCTGAAAGCGCCCAAGCCCGTCGCACCGCCGACGACTACTCCGAACGACCCACCGACGACTACGCCGAGCGACCCGCCGTCGACAACACCATCGGATCCGTCAACAACTCCTCCGACAACGACACCGACGGATCCTCCGACAACGACGCCAACCGATCCACCGTCGACAACGCCAACCGATCCACCGTCGACAACGCCGAGCGACCCGCCGACGACTACGCCATTGGATCCATCAACAACTCCTCCGACCACGACGCCATCCTCTTCTGCCTGCAGTGTGATGGGTCTCGGAGAGGGCGCGAGCCTTAATGGTTTCGTTCCCTTTCAGGCCAGCAATCCGTGGCGGCAGAACATCGCCAACGCGCCGGTCGATGCCAGCTCCGACGGCATCATCAACATCATCGGACATAGCCTCTATGCCAACTTCGGTTCGGGAACATATGCCGGAAACGTCATCGGAATCCCATACTCGGTTGTCAGCGGTGCTCCGTTCGCCAACATCAACTACAACGTGTATGGAGACGATAGCGATCCGGCACCGATGCCCATTGCGATCTCAACCTTGATGGAAGGGTCACCGAATCCCGGAGACGGTGATCGTCACGTCCTGGTCCTGGACCGCGATAACTGCTGGCTCTACGAACTAGGGGGAGCATATCCCCAGGGCGATGGAACATGGCAGGCGGCTGTTGGAACTGTATGGGATCTTCTCGATGCCAACGCACGTCCGTACCGCTGGACGTCAACCGATGCAGCAGGTCTCCCGGTATTCCCGGGCCTTGTGCGGTACGACGAGGTTGCAGCCGGCCACATCGATCACGCTATCCGTGTCACGCTTCAGCATACCCGGGCAGCATTTGTTGCTCCGGCAACCCACTGGGCAAGCAACTCCAATAGTCCGGTCTTTGCTCCTATGGGCGCACGTATGAGGCTCAAGGCGGGCTACGACATTTCGTCGTTCCCTCCGCAGGCTAAGGTCATCCTTACTGCGCTCAAGAACTACGGCATGATCGTGGCTGACAACGGAAGCAACATGTTCATGACTGGTGCACCCGACGATCGCTGGAACAACGACGATCTCTCAACGCTGAAGCAGGTTCCTTCTTCTGCGTTCGAGATCGTTCAGTCCGGAACCGTCTACACGTCAGCGAACGTGCCAACCGGCAGCGCACCGAACATCACCAGCTTTACAGCGGACAATCTCACGGTTTCTGCTGGTTCTGCTGTGACGTTGAGCTGGGCTGCTGACAATGCAAGCTACTACATCGTCTCGCCCGAGGCGGGTCCCGTACGCGGAAACAGCGTCACGGTGCATCCGACGACGACGACAACTTACACACTGTATGCAACCAACCAATACGACCGCAGCAGCAAAACCATCACAATTACCGTTCAATAAGCTGCTCGCAGTCTGAACTATCAAAGTGCCGCATGCGCATCCAGCGTGCGGCACTTCTTTTTTGTCTAGCTGGTGTCAAAATAATTTCCTCGCATAACCCTTTTAGAGAAGATGCAATCCAATGCTGCAGGAGGGGGCTATGCAAACCAGAACTCTTGGTCGTTCAGAACTATCAATTGTCCCTCTCATCTTTGGAGGCAATGTATTCGGCTGGACCATCGACAAAGATGCTTCGTTTCGAATCCTCGATGAATTCGTCGATCGAGGATTCAACTGTATTGATACTGCCGACGTCTACTCACGCTGGCTGCCTGGAAACAAAGGGGGAGAGTCGGAGTCCATTCTCGGGGATTGGTTGCAGCGCTCCGGTAAGCGCGAGAAGGTTGTGCTGGCAACCAAGGTTGGGATGGATATGGGGGAGGGGAAGAAGGGCCTGAGCAAGAGCTACATCCTTAAGGAGATCGAATCGTCGCTTCGGCGGTTGAGGACGGACTACCTCGATCTCTATCAATCGCATCAGGATGACCCCGCCGTTCCGGTGTGCGAGGCTCTGGAGGCTTACGATCTGCTAATTAAGGGTGGTAAAGTCCGCATCATCGGAGCTTCAAACTTCACGTCGGAACGCCTGGAAGAGGCGCTCGACTGCGCCCGCGAGAAGAATTTGCCTGGCTACCAGGTCCTGCAGCCGGAATATAACCTTTACAGCCGCCGGCAGTATGAAGCGGAGTTGGCGCCGACGGTCGAGAAATATGGTCTCGGAGTTATCACCTACTTCTCTCTCGCGAGCGGATTCCTTACGGGGAAATATAAAAAGCCATCGGACGCCAAAGGTGCAAACCGGGAGGCGAGGGTGCTTAAATACTTTGATGAGAGAGGCCAGAGAATCCTTGCCGCTCTTGCCAATGTTGCTGCGCAGACCGGAGCGTCTCCGGCGTCTATCTCTCTGGCATGGCTGCTGGCACAGCCGACGGTAACCGCTCCTATCGCCAGCGCAACCAGTACCCGTCAGCTTAAGGATATGTTTGCTGCGGTTGAACTCAGACTGTCTAACGAGCAATTAGATCTTCTGACGAAAGCGAGCGCCTACTAGCCGGTCCACGAGGTTGAGAACTAATGGCCGCCCTTCACGGAAGCGGCTATAGTTTTGTGAATGATCAAAAGATGGTTGTTCGTCTTGTTTGCCGCCATCGCTTCAGCCGTTCCGCTGCATGCCTTACCCTGTGAGCAACTCGTCTCTCTGACGACGCCCAAGACCTCGATTCGCTCCGCGAAGATTGTTGCTTCCGGAGATCTTGTCATTGAGGACACGCGAAAAAAGATTACCGGACTGCCATCTTTCTGTCGTGTCGCGGCTGTACTTGCGCCAACAGCCGACTCTGAGATCCACACGGAAGTCTGGCTGCCATCTTCAGGGTGGAACGGAAAGTTTCTCGCGGTAGGCAGCGGAGGATGGGGAGGCTCCATTGCTTACGAGGCAATGGCTGATGCTCTCCGGCGTGGATACGCAACCAGCGCCACCGACGACGGTCATACGGGAGCAAGCGCCAGCTTTGTTGTCGGTCATCCGGAGAAGCTCACGGACTTCGCGTATCGCGCCGATCACGAGATGACGGTGGAAGCGAAGAGCCTGATCCAGGCATTTTATGGACGGGCCGCCCGCTATGCATACTGGAACGGTTGCTCTGGAGGCGGCCGCGAAGGATTGTTGCAGGCATACCGCTACCCTGACGAGTTCGACGGCATCATCGCAGGCGATCCTGCGGATATCCGGCGCAACAGCTGGGCTTTATGGCTTGCGAACAAGACGTTCAAAGATCCACTGGACTACATTCCACCATCGAAGTATCCGATGATCCATCGCGCGGTTCTGAGAGCCTGTGATGCGAAGGACGGCGTGACGGACAGCCTCATCGAAGATCCCACCGAGTGCCATCCCGATTTCACTTCGTTGACGTGCAAAGAGGGCGATGCACCCGACTGTCTCACACCGCGCCAGGTACATACCGCTGAGACCATCATCAGTGCTCCGAAGGATTCGAATGGCAAGACTCTATTCCCTCGACTGGAGCCGGGCACTGAGCTTCGATGGGACCGTCTTGCGGGAGGACCTGCGCCTGCCGATCTTTTTTCGGATGAGTTCCGCTATGTGGTCTATCAGGATGACAGCTGGGATTGGAAGACGTTCAATATCGACCGTGACCCCGCGAAGGCCCACGCCGTCGACAAGGATGTGGATGAACTGAATCCAGATCTAAATGCCTTCGCGAGACATGGCGGAAAGCTGCTGCTCTATCACGGCTGGGCCGATCAGCAGGTCGCACCAGGCTCGACGATTGCGTTCTACCAGTCTTCCTCGGAGTTGGGTGGCGGCAGCAAACAGGTCTCCAACTGGATGAGGCTTTTCATGATCCCCGGGATGGGCCACTGCTCCGGTGGAGAAGGTCCGGATAGCTTTGACAAGATCGGCGTGCTGGAACAATGGGTGGAAAAGGGCGAAGCCCCATCGAGGATCGTCGCGGAGCACCGCACCGCAGGCAAGGTGGACAGAACTCGCCCGCTTTGCCCTTACCCGCAGGTGGCGAGATATAAGGGAGCTGGCAGCATCGATGATGCCGCCAGCTTTTCATGTGTCACCAGGTAGCAGAGATGAGCCGGACCGGCTCGTGAACTAGCTCCTCACTACGGTCTTCAGGTGCAGTTCCTTCATCTGCTGCTCTGTCGCCGGACTTGGAGCATCGACCATCAGATCGATTGCCTTCGCCGTCTTGGGGAAGGCGATAACCTCGCGCAGGCTTGAAGCACCCGCGAGGATCATCACAATGCGATCGAGGCCGAGCGCAATACCGCCGTGCGGAGGCGTGCCGTACTCCAGCGCGTCGAGAAAGAATCCGAAGCGCTGCTTCGCCTCTTCATCACTCATGCCCAGCGAGCGGAATATCTCGGCCTGCACATCCTGGCGATGGATACGGATTGAGCCGGAGCCCAGCTCCGTACCGTTGAGGACGATGTCATAGGCCAGCGCACGTACGGAGCCCTTGTCGTTGAACAGCGCTCCGGACTTGATATCATCCTCGTGCGGCGAGGTAAAGGGATGGTGCGCCGCGTTCCAGGTCTTGGACTCCTCGTCCCACTCGTACATGGGAAAGTCGGTAACCCAGAGGAACTTGTAGTCGTCGGCGGTTCCGGTCTGTTGGAAAAGCTTGTGCTTGTCTGCGAACTTCTGCGCTAAATGAAGTCGAAGCGCACCGACTTTCTTGTAGATCCACTGGCGGTCATAGTTCCACATCTCGGGCGTGCCGAGCTTAGGAGTGATGACGCCCGCCAGTAGATTGTCATCCGCGGAACCTCGGGCGGCTGTCTTAAGGAAGTCGGTGTATTCGTTCTTGAGCTCTTTAGCGATCAGATCACCGAGCGGCGCGAACTGCTCGGATTTCTCAAGTCGTTGGGTATCGAGAAAATCGAGACCGGATTCACCTAAAAACGTGCGTACTTCGTTGGCCAACGCTTTGAATTGAGTTCCGCTTAGATCAGCAGCGTTGGGAATCGAGAACCCGAGTACCGGGAGCTTTTGCTCAATCTTCAACGCTTCACGCAGTTCTGGTGTGAATAGAGTCGTCAGGTCAACCATTGCAGGCAGCCGCATATCTGGCTTGTCGATGCCGTACTTTCGAATGGCATCGTCATAGGTCATCTGCACGAATGGAGCCTTCAGCTCAATATCAGCAGTTTTGAACGCGCCAGTCAGAAACCCTTCCACCACGCGGAAGATCATCTCCTGCTGGGGAAAGGTCATCTCAAGGTCGATCTGGGTGAACTCCGGCTGGCGATCGGCGCGGAGATCTTCATCGCGGAAGCATCGCGCCACCTGGAAGTAGCGATCGAAACCCGAGATCATCAGGATCTGCTTGAAGATCTGTGGCGATTGCGGCAGAGCGTAGAAGTCCCCCGGATGTACGCGACTTGGAACCAGATAATCGCGCGCACCTTCAGGGGTTGAGCGCGTCATGAAAGGCGTCTCAATCTCCAGAAACCCATTCTCCGAGAGATACTCCCGGATCGCTCGGGTCACTTTATGTCGCGTCAGAAAGTTCTTCTGCATCTGCTCGCGACGCAGATCGAGATAACGGTACTTGAGGCGAACCTCTTCGTTCGAGATGGCGTCTTCCGCGGGCGAGAAAGGAGGCGTCTTTGCTTCGTTCAGCAGCAGCAATTCCTTGACGACGACTTCGATCTGACCGGTAGCCATGTTGGGGTTCTCAAGGCCCTCGCCGCGCTTGCGTACACGCCCCTTGACGGCGACGACGAACTCCGAACGGGCGGCCTCCGCCTTGGCATGGGCCGGCCCTGCGACCTCAATATCGGAGACAACCTGAGTAATCCCGGTACGATCCCGTAGATCCAGGAAGATGAGGTTACCGTGATCGCGGCGCCGGTTGATCCAGCCCATCAAGACCACGTCTTGTCCGTCCTGCTCCACACGGAGCTCACCACACCGATGGGTGCGCTGCAGATTGCCTAAAAAGTCGAGTGTCACGATGCCTTCTATTGTACGGACATCGGGTGCGAATCGCTAAATCCGCTGGGCATGCGCGCGAATGTAGTCGTCGAGCTCATGGCTCGGCCCGATGTAGTGAAACTCCTCGGCATACTCCAGCCCGTACTTGGCTCCGATGCGTTTGTCTCGCTCGAGAAATGCCGCCTGAATGTACTCCTCGTTGGCCGCTTCCTGGGGACCTGAGAAGGCCGCAATTCGAAGCCCACGCGCCGCCAGGGATTCGTTGGTGCTCTTCACCATATTGGTGATCATGTTCCTGCAGGATGCGATGTAGGTGGCTTTCTGCTTAATGGTGGGTCCGATGTCGACGACTCGGTTGACCAGCTGGGGACCGCGGGCGAAGTAGTACTTTTCGCGGACGGAGTGGGCCTTCAGCCCG
The DNA here is from genome assembly GCF_036877565.1 of Edaphobacter sp. HDX4. Lineage (NCBI taxonomy): Bacteria > Pseudomonadati > Acidobacteriota > Terriglobia > Terriglobales > Acidobacteriaceae > Edaphobacter > Edaphobacter sp. HDX4. The sequence goes on along the minus strand of NZ_JAEDXW010000012.1, from coordinate 81,378 downwards.
ACGTCAAACTGCTCCGGGAAATCCAGGTGATCGGCCGCGGTCCAGCAGGCGGCTTCAACAGCCTGGGCCGTCACGTAATGGTCGGGGTTCTCTTCGTAGTGGCCCCACGGATCGTAGCTCAGGACGGTGTCCACCTTCAGGAGACGGAAGAGGAAGATCAAACGGACGCGAATCTCCATGCGGGAGACGTCGTCGAGGCCGTGATTGCGGTACTCGAGGTCGTAACGCTTTCTGAGGCCGGCGACCTCGACGAAGCGTGCGGCGTCCTGTTCGTTGACCAGGACGGTCTCGCCCATGGTCAGGTTGTAAGAGTCCTTCTCGTCGTTGCTGACACGGATGAAATAGCCGGTGTAGCCCTCGTTCAGCAGCTTGGCAATGGTGCCGCCGGCGAAGATGGGCCCATCGTCCAGGTGCGGGGTGATGAGTGCGAAGACCTTGCCCTTGTGGGGCTGGCCGGGGTTAGCGCGCTCGATAAAGGGCGCCGGCCCGGCGACTGTTGTCTCTGCCATTCCCGGCGTTTGAGCGGCGGTCCCAAGACCAGCCGCTGCCGCTACCTTGAAGAACTCCCTACGCTCCATCGCCGCTCCTGCAAAGAGAAGATCTACGACTTCAACGCACCCACCAGTTCTGTTCTCGCCAGCTTAGCCTGCTCACCCTGGGAAAAGTCCTTCACGGTGAAAATCCCGCTGTTTACTTCGTCCTCGCCGACGATGATCATCTTGCGTGCCAGCTTATCAGCCGTCTCGAAGGATTTCTTCAGCCGCCAGTTGCCGTCGCCTACCTCGACACCGAGCCCCGCTCGGCGCAACTCCTGCGCCAGCTTCAACGCCGCTGGGTTCTGCGCGACTCCCATGGGAGCGACGAAGGCATCGAGCTTCGCTGCTTCGGTCTCTTCTGCCTGCGCCTGCAGCGTGAGAATAAGACGGTCTTCACCGATGGCAAAGCCGATTCCCGGAGCCTTGGGTCCGCCCAGCATCTCGGAGAGGCCATCATAGCGGCCGCCGCCCAGCAGGGCGTTCTGGGTGCCCAGCCCGCTGCCGCCTCCAACAGTGAACTCGAATGTCGTGCGGGTGTAGTAGTCCAGCCCGCGTACCAGCCGCGGGTCTTCGACGTAGGGGACGCTGCAGGCATCGAGTGCAGCTTTTACCTGATCGAAGTGCGCCCGCGAGTCGTCGCTCCAGAACTCAGAGATCTTCGGCAGCCCGTTGATGATCTCCTGGTCGCCCGGGTCCTTGGAGTCCAGCACGCGCAGCGGGTTTGTCTCCGCCCGGCGCTGATTGTCCTCGCAGAGCTTGTGCTTTACGGGTTCCAGAGCATCGCGGAGTGCGGCGCTGTATCGCTGGCGGTCTTCGGCCGAGCCGACCGAGTTTAATGCTAGCCGCCAGCCCCGGATGCCGAGCTCAGTCAGTAGCGTCGCCAGCATCTCGAGCACCTCGGCATCGCGCAGGGCGGAATCCGACCCCGACCACGGGGGGCCAAGCACCTCGGCGCCGATCTGCCAGAACTGGCGGTACCGTCCACGCTGCGGGCGTTCGCGCCGGAACTGCGGGCCGATGTAGAAGAGCTTCTGGAGCATGCCGGTATCAGTCATTCCATGCTCAATGTAGGCGCGGACGACCCCGGCGGTATTCTCCGGACGCAGGGTGAGGCTTTGACCACGATCGCTCTCGGCGCGTCCGCGATCCTCCCAGGTGTACATCTCTTTGGAGACGATGTCGGTCTCTTCGCCGACACCGCGCGCGAAGAGCTCAGTCACCTCAAAGACGGGGGTACGGATCTCACCGAAGCCGTAGCGCGCAAATACGGAGCGTGCGGTAGCTTCTACGTGATTCCAAAGAGTGGTATCCGGGGGGAGTAGGTCCCTAGTCCCGCGTACTGCCTTGATCGTTGCCATTACATCTCAGTGTAGCGAAACCGAACGTTCCAAAGTGGGATCGGCTTACATTGGATAGATCACCAGCTCACAGACCAGGCCGTGGCAGTTTAGAGTCCCTTGTTTGATGATGCGAGCTTCCGAATTTTGAGGAGTCCAGTTTGCGAGGTTCGCCCTCTGCAGCGCCATCTGATCTTCAGGTCCAGCCTTCTGCCCGGAGCCTGAACCAGCTACATCCTCTATCTTTTCCTGGTGCAGGGAGAAGGTGAACTCCTTTAGAAGATTTGGCCCCTTCCACGGGCCTAAGGGCAAAACTCTGACGTGCTGCAACTGCACTCGGGCATCGCCGTTGTGCGAAGCCTTTTCTTCCTGTTTGAGAACATCGAGGCGGTCCTGCAGCTTGCGTCTTATCTCTTCCGTCTCTTCTTTTGACCTTCTTGGGCTGACAAGCTCCGCGAACGCCATTCGATATGTCTTCACGGCCTCCTGTTCGCGTCCCTGCTTCTCCCGCAATCGTCCCAGATGGAACCCGATCTCTGGATCGGAGTCGTTGAGCCAGGCCGCATGGAGCCAGGTCTCGGCCTCACTCAGCCTGTTCTGGCCGACAAGCGCCCATCCGAGGGTGTCCCATGTACTTACCAACAAAAGCTGTCGTGTCTTCTGCTCCTGTGGGATATCGGTCATCACCCAGTTGGCGGATTCTGCGGTCAGCTGATCGATCGCTTTACGGGCGCTCTTTTCAGCCACATCCAGTGAAAGACCCGCCTCTGCCAGTTCGTCGGCTCCGTTGTTGAGGATGGCTGGGTCGGCAGTCCTGGTGAGGGCTGCGACCAGGGTAGCTCGCGCAGGCTCCTGATGTCCTGTCCGCATCTGTGCTGTTCCAAGCTGGACCTGAATGGCGGTACTGTCCGGATCTTTCGCCGCCGCCTTCTCCAGAAGGGGCAGAGCGTCTGTGTAGTGGTGGAGATACATGAACAAGGTAGCCGCCGTTTTGCGATCGTCGTCCGCTGCGAAAGGCTTCTGCAGGAGGTCCTTCATGGTTTTGACGGCTTCATCCGTCTTTCCCCGCATTAGCTGCAGCGAGATCATCTGCCGGTAGACCCAGGGAGAGTTAGGGTCGGTCTGTCGGGCCTGCGCCAGGGTGGCCTCCGCGGAGTTCATCTCTCCCCGCTGCATCTGTTCGAAGACCTGGTGAAGAAGCTCGTTCACATCCGGCTTTGCTGTCGGCCCCTTTGCTCCCTCTTTAGTTGCAGAAGACGCCTCGGTGGTGATCAGGGTGATGTAGGGTTCGCCCTCGCTCACGGTGGCGTCCAGCCATTTTTTGTAGCTCTTCCATTCCGCCGCCGGAACCTCGCGCCGAAAGATCTGTACCTTTCTTTCGACGATCAGTTTCTCGCCTTCAACCTTATAGGTTTTGTCGAAGCTGGCAAAAGCGGTCTTTTCGTGAACGGCCGCTGGAGGAACGGCTCCCCAGCCGTCCGGAAGCGTGATCGTTGAGAGCGATTCCTCGAGACGGGGTTCCCCCAACCGAATCGGCTGCTCTTTCGGAGGATTCTTTTCATCTACAGATGGCAGAAAGACGACCGGAAATAAGGGCAGAATCCTGTGATTGTCCCAGTCGCCCGTCTTCTCGCGGACGTAGTCATAGTTCAATCGAACCGGCTCCGTCGTCTTTTCGGGAGAGCTGGCGTCGGGATTGCTGGTAATTCCACCGAAGCCAAATCCCTGCGACAGCCGCTGCATTAGCTCATTCCACTGGCCGCGGGGAACCTGTCGTAAGAGCGCGCGTAGCAGAAGCTCGTCATCACCTCGCTCGGTGAATTCGATCTTCGCCTTCATGATTCCGTCTTTTGTAAGCGCTCCCGTGCCTGCGAAGTTGGAAAAGGACGTAAAGGGTAGTTCGGCAGGCGTGTTCTCGATCGCCGCGTGTCCTGTGGGGGTAACGACCAGAACCGGTTTATCTCGAATCAGCTGAACCAGCATGCCGTAAGGGGCAAGTTCTGCAGTGGTGTCCAGCCACGTCTGCTTCCCGTCAACAGGCACTGCAGAGATCATGTGGTTGAAGGCTGCGGGAGACGGTACCTCTTCGTTCATCCGTATGCCCGCGCCGACGAGCACACCTTCGGGATGAAAGCCTTCGGCCGTCAGCATTGCCGCTAGAAGCGTGTGCTTATCCTTGCAATCACCATATTGGTTTCGGAGTACCTCCGCCGCCATGTGAGGCTGGTAGCGGCCGATTCCGAAGGCCACCCCGATGTAGCGGATCTGGGTTGCGACATAGCTGTAGAGCGCCTGTGCCTTCTCGGTCTGGGTCGATTTGCCAGCCGTCAGCTCGTCCGCTTTCGCCTTGATCGCGCTGTCCGGAATAATTCTGTCGGCCTCAAGCGCGTGATACCAGCCTGCAACTTCATCCCAGCTCTTGAAGGTTGTCCATGCCATCTGCGCTAGCTCTCCTTTCGGGTCGAACTCCCGCTGGATCGCCTTGCCGTCCTTTCCGACCGTCGGATCCGGCTGTGACCCGGTCCAGCGGTATACCACCTCATCAGAGGTCTCCGACTTCAGCGGCTGGAGGTCCGGACTCCATACCTTAACGTAGGTACCTTTGGGAACATGCAGTTCGATGTTCTCGTTCAGGATGACAGTGGCGCTGCGGAAGGTGTCCTGGCCCCAGAAGTGATCGGGAACCTCTGCCTTCGTGTCGACGATTCTGACTCGATACTCCAGGAGGTCTCCCGGCTGCAAATTTCGGACCGGAAGCTGCTTTTCTTTGAGATCACTATAAAAGGGAGCTTCCCGCGTGACCTGTTGCGGCATCTCCTGCGCGTCGGAGACGGGAGTCTCCACGAGAGACCCGTCCGGCTTTCTTACGCGCAGATAGTCGAACTCGACCTTCTGGCTGTCACCGGCGAATGGGACCGAGAAAACCCCATACTGCCGTGCGGCACCGTCGGACTGAATCCGGACGACAGCAGTGATCTCGCGGGAACCGGTGCCGTCGGCACGATATCTGTAGACGGTATCCAGTTTTTCGATGATCAGTGATTCAGCAGAGTAGTCACGTACAGAACCGGGCGCCTGACCCGTTTTCTGCGGTTCGGAGGAAGAACCCTTTTGCGGCGAAGAACCCTTTTGCGGCGAAGAAGCCTTCGTCGCGCCAGTAGCCTGACCCCTGCTGCGAGCTGGATACATTCCCAAGGCAAAAACAAGCAAAACAACAATGAAACGCATATCTGTATCTGAATACAGCAGGCACGGACGATAAGCTATGAAAAACTGAGACGGGGCTTCCTTTGTTTTCCGGAATTGAGCAGTGAAGCCCTGCCAAACTCAGAAGGAGTTGTTCATGAGCTACATCGCAAACCCGAACCGATATCAGCAGGCGAGCTTCCGGCGCTGTGGCCGCTCCGGCATCGTGCTTCCTCCCATCTCGCTGGGCCTGTGGCAGAACTTTGGCGGGGCGGATGTCTTTGAGACCGGCCGGGCGATGGTTCTTCGTGCCTTCGACCGCGGTGTAACTCACTTTGACCTTGCGAACAACTATGGCCCTCCCTACGGTTCAGCTGAGGAGAACTTCGGCCAGATTCTGCGGAAGGATCTCGCCCCGCATCGCAACGAGCTGATCATCTCCACCAAGGCGGGTTGGGACATGTGGCCCGGTCCCTACGGAATCGGCGGCTCGCGCAAGTACCTTCTCACATCGCTAGATGACAGCCTTCGCCGCATGAGTCTGGATTATGTGGACATCTTCTACTCGCACCGGCCTGACATGGACACACCCCTCGAGGAGACGATGGGCGCGCTGATCCAGGCTGTACGACAAGGCAAGGCTCTCTATGTCGGCATCTCTTCCTACAGCCCCGAACGTACTCTGGAAGCAGCAGATATTCTGCGCAGCGAAGGCGTGCCTCTCTTCATTCATCAGCCGTCGTACTCCATGCTGAATCGGTGGATTGAGCAGGAACTTCTGGATGTGCTGGATACGGTCGGAGCGGGATGCATCGCCTTCTCCCCACTGGCGCAGGGGCTGCTGACCAGCAAATATCTCGGCGGAGTTCCAGAGAACTCCCGCGCGAGCCAGGAAGGTTCGCTGAAGAAGGATTTCCTCAACGAGGAGAACCTGCAGCACGTTCGCGCGCTCAATGAGATTGCACGCAATCGAAGCCAGACGCTCGCCCAGATGGCGATCGCCTGGGTGTTGCGCGATCCCCGCGTGACCTCGGCGCTCATCGGCGCACGCAACGTTGACCAGCTCAACGATTCGCTCGATGCCGTGAAGAATCTGAGCTTCAGCCCAGCGGAGTTGGCCGAGATCGACAAGCACGCCACGGAGGGCAACCTGGACCTCTGGAAAGATGCCCGCGAAGGAAGAGGCTGATTCCCGGCAGATCTGAGCTACTGATCGAGAGCTATCATCCCGACAGCTATTGTGGCCCGGACTGCCGGCGCGTAAGGATGCCCTCGACGTTGCCTTTATCCACGAGCGACACCCCGGTATCCACAAATGCGGGGAACGGAGCGAAGGGATCGAGTTCGTAATCTCCCTTCATGGGATTGTCGGTCGGATAGTGATGGATCTCATCCAGCGCCTTCAGGCCAATCAGGGCCATGGTGTAAGGCTTCTGAGAGATCGTGGAGTCGATCACACCATCCTTAATCAGCTGCAGAGTGGGGAGGTCCGTATCCATCGCCACAAGGAGACGCCCGGAATCCCCTTCTGCTTTTGCCCGGCGCAGCGCCTCCCCCACGTCCCTGCCTGAGGAGGACTGCAGGCAGATGAATGCATCGATTCGATCCTTGCCTTTGAGGGCAATATACTGTTGCGCCTTGTCCATAGCCAGGCCGGAGTCACCCTTCATGTCAAAGACCTCCACAATTTTGATACCTGGATAATCGGAGAAGACATCCTTATAGCCCTTCAAACGTTCGTCAAGGTTCGGCTGGCCGGGCATCGTAAAGAAGACAACGTTTCCCTTGCCATTCAGCATAGCCGCTGCCCGCTGGCCGCCCAGACGACCTGCCTGGATATTATTGGTCCCTATGAAGTAGAGCCGTTTGCTCGCGGGAGCATCCGAGTCCATGGTGATCACTGGAATCCCGGCAGAGATCGCAGCGTCGATCTCGGGCCCAAGCAGATCCGGGTTGGTCACCGAGATCAGAATTCCTGTGGGCTTTAGCGCCACGACGGACCGGAGTTCCTGAAGCTCTGCCTGTGGGTCGAAGTTTTTAGGTCCCCGAACCACCGCAGTCACGCCATACTCTGTGGCCGCCTTCTGGAAACCCTCTGCTGCCGTTGTCCAATATGGAAGTTGAACGTTTACGGCTACCAGGTAGTAATGCTCTTTTTTGGAGTGGCGCGTGCACCCTTCAAGCAGGGGAAGCACACATAACAGGGCAAGGAATGTACCTCTGGTCCACATGCTCATCTAAAGCCTCCAATGAGACATGCTGCCCGCACTCTGTCGAACCGGGGCCCATCGGGCAGCACCGTGGCTGCAAGTCGCGGCAGGCGAGATCATACGCCTGTTCCGTTGAGTCTGGCAGAGCGGATCAGTGAATATGCGCCTCCCGACGGAATTCTTCTAGAATTGAATCCAGCATGATCTTGCCGTTCGTCCGCGAACTTCTTGCGGACCTGGAACACACCGATGCTTTCGAGCGTGTACGTCGCCATCTGAGCGCCGGATCGGGGCGCCGTCGTGTCTCGGGCCTGACAGCAACCGCGCGTGCGCTCTATCTCCCCTATTTTGTTCGCGCAGGCCAGGCGCCTGCGCTTGTCCTCGTCTCCGACAACAAGGCAGCCGAGACCCTGCAGGCTACGGTTCTGGCGGCCTGTGAGCTTACGGGAGCATTAGAGCCCGAGCAGGTTCTGAGACTGCCGGCTCACGATGTTCTCCCCTTCGAAAACCTTTCACCCCACTCTGAGATCCAGGAGACACGAGCGGCGGCCCTGTGGAAGATCTGTGCTGGCGATCGGGCGCTCGGCTGGTCATCGCTCCTATTGAGTCGGCATGCATGCGCCTGTTTCATCGCGACTACTACGCCGCGCTCGCCCTCCATCTCCGCACCGGCGAGGAGCACATCCCGGACCTGCTGATCGAGCACCTGCTCTCCGTCGGGTATACGCGGGTCGATGTCGTCGAGATGCCGGGACAGGTCACGGTTCGTGGAGGCATTATCGATGTCTATCCACCGGAACAGGACCGTCCCGTCCGGGTCGACTTCTTCGGCGATGAGATTGAATCCATCCGCCGTTTTGACCCGGAGACACAGCGTTCCAGTTCGTCGCTGGACGACGTCCTTCTGCTTCCCCTGACCGAGACGCCCGTCACTGAAAAATTGTTGTCGGCCATCAATGCGCGGCTGACGAGGGCAGGATCTGCGGGTGCCGTCCTAGAAGGCGGGGAAGAACCGGTCGAGCTGCAGACACATGTTACTACTCGGACGGGCGAAGCCACCGTCTTCCCCGGCTGGGAGTTTTTCGCTCCAGTGGCAGGCGCAAATCAGACCCTGCTCGATCTACTGGGACCCTCAACGCGTGTCTTCGTTGAAGAGCCAGCCATGGTCAAGAACCAGGGAGAACGCTGGTGGAACAAGGTTGAGCAACGCCACGAACGGTCGGGGATCGGTTCGCTGGTACGGGCAGAAGATATCTACCTCTCTCCATGGGATCTTGAGGATCGAGTAAGGCGCACGACCGGTTGCGATCTTGATCAGCTGGGAGCCGTCGATGTGCTCGATGCGGAACGCAACGAGCTCTCCGAGATTGAGTTCGCGACCCGTCCCACGCAGAGATTCCATGGTTCCATCCCGGCTCTCATTGACTCTCTGAATTCGCTGATGCGACAGGAGGCCCGCATCCTGCTGGCCGCAGCGAACCAGGGCGACGTGGAACGGCTTGCCGGGCTGCTGCAGGAGTACCAGGTGCCCTACCGGCTCGGGTCTCGCAACGACCAGCAGGGTTCCGCAACCGTCTATTCGGAATCGAGCTATCTGGCAGGAGATCTCCGGACGCCGGTCATCGTGAAGACACCGATTGGGACAGGCGTCCAGATTCTCGATCTTGAAAAGGCAAGCGCACGACAGATTGTGATCTTCGGGGCACAGGACCTCTCCGACGAAGCCGACGTTACGCAGCGTCCGGCTCGCCGCGGAAAGTCCAAGTCCTCCGCGTTCATCTCAGACTTCCGCGATCTGAAGGTTGGCGACTATGTCGTGCATGTGGAGCACGGCATAGCCCGCTACATGGGCCTGCGTGTCATCGAGGAGAACGATCAGCCGCCGCTTGAGCTGATGATTCTCGAGTTCGCAGATGAGGCAAAGCTCTACGTCCCGCTCACGCGGCTCGATCTCATTCAGAAGTATCGCTCCACTGAGACGGGACCTGCGCCGCAGCTCAACAAGCTTGGCTCGCAGAGCTGGCAGAAGACAAAGGCTCGCGTCAAGAAGGCGATGGCCGATATGACGGCCGAGCTGCTGAAGCTCTATGCCCAGCGTGAAGCTGCGCAGGGAACGCCGTTCTCGCCCGACACAAACATGCAGCGCGAGTTCGAGGACGCCTTCGACTTCAATGAGACCGACGACCAGTTGAACGCCATCGCCGACATTAAGTCAGATATGGAATCGCCCCGCCCCATGGACCGTCTGCTCTGCGGAGACGTTGGCTATGGCAAGACCGAAGTGGCCATGCGCGCTGCCTTCAAGGCCGTCCAGGACGGCAAGCAGGTGGCGGTGCTGACGCCGACGACAGTGCTAAGTTTCCAGCACTTCGAATCGTTCAAGCGGCGCTTTGCAAACTTCCCCGTCAACATTGAGATGATCTCTCGCTTTCGAACGGCGAAAGAGCAGAAGGAGATCCTGGAACGCGTCGCGGACGGGAAGGTGGACATTCTCATCGGGACGCATCGCCTCCTTTCCAAGGACCTGAAGTTTCAGGACCTTGGCCTTCTCGTGGTCGATGAGGAGCAGCGCTTTGGTGTGCGACACAAAGAACGTTTAAAGCAGATGCGCGCAGCGATCGATGTTCTCTCCATGTCGGCGACCCCGATTCCCCGTACCCTGCATATGTCCCTGATCGGCCTTCGAGACATGAGCGTGATCGAGACGCCTCCCAAAGACCGTATGGCGATTCAAACGATCGTCGCCAAATTTGACGAAAAGCTTGTGCGAACCGCGGTCGAGATGGAACTCGAACGCGGCGGACAGATCTACTTCGTACACAATCGCGTCGAGACAATCTACGACATCGCGGCAAAGATTCGCGAACTCGTCCCTCAGGCACGGATCATCGTTGGCCACGGTCAACTGCCAGAGGCAGAGCTGGAGCGAGTGATGCTCTCGTTTATGAATCATGAGTATGACGTCCTCGTCGCAACCTCCATCATCGAGAATGGACTGGACATCTCGCTCGCGAACACGATCCTGATCAACCGCGCAGACCGTCACGGTCTCAGCGAGCTCTACCAGCTGCGTGGCCGCGTCGGCCGCTCCAATCGTCGCGCCTACGCCTATCTGCTGATCCCTCCCGACACGGAGCTCACCGAGATCGCCCGCCGCCGTCTTGCAGCCCTCAAGGAGTTTTCCGACCTCGGAGCCGGCTTCAAGATCGCCGCGCTTGATCTTGAGCTTCGCGGAGCGGGGAACATGCTGGGCGGGGAGCAGAGCGGACACATCGAAGCCATCGGATTCGAGATGTACACCTCAATGCTGGAAGAAGCCGTACGCAAGATGAAGGGCGAGGAAGACATGCCTGCGCATGCCGCGACGGTCGTCAATCTCGGCATCTCGGTTCGGATCGATGCCGACTACATCCAGGAAGAGAATCAGCGGCTGCGGATGTACAAGCGAATCGCTGGAGCGGAGGACTTCGCCGCGCTCTCCGATGTTCGCGCTGAGTTGCAGGATCGCTACGGCCCACTGCCGGAGGCCGTCGACAATCTGCTCACCGCGGGCGAGATTCGCCTGCATGCACAACAGCTGGGCATTGCGCAGATAGATCGCAAGCGGACCCAGCTCGAGGTTAACAAGGTCAAGACCTTCGTGGAGATGCTGCACATCAAGTTTGCGGAGCGTGACGGAGATAGCTCCGGCAAGACCATCGATCCAGGTGTGCTGATGAAGCTTGTCAGTCGCAATACGAAGCGCGGTGCGCAGTTCACGCCGCAGGGTATTTTGCGGTGGCCTCTGACGAGCGCCAGGTCTGAAGACGTTTTGCTCGAAACGCTGGGGTTACTAGAGTCGCTAGACATAAGCGTAGTGAGTAAATGAAGTGCCTGTATTTCAGCAATATACGCAGCTGTGGAAAAAATGCGGGAACGAAAGTTGAGAAAGCTTTTCATTTCCGACGTGGATTTGCCAGTATTGCGCAGTATGATCGCCCTCAACCCTACGGAGGGCCCCCGCATGGTTGAAACAATCCGTCTGGGCGGAATGAGTGTTACGTTTCTCATGACCCGTCACGAGACCGCTGACGCGCTGGATTTGTTCGAGCTCACCATTCCCGCCGGCGGCAGCGTTGTTGTTCCTCATACCCATCGCAACTACGACGAATGGATCCTCGGGATGAACGGCATCACGACCTGGACGCTCAACCGCGAAATTATCTCGCTGCGGCCTGGAGAACATCTCCTGATCCCTCGGGGAACGCCGCACTTTTTCGCCAATCTGGACGACCAGATGGGTCGAGTCATGTGTCTGCAGACCCCAGGAGTGATGGGACCGGAGTATTACCGGGAGATCGCGCGGCACTATCGTTATGAAGATCCCGATGCCTCCGGGATAAGCGACGTGATGTGGCGTTATGGAGTCGATCCACTGAGTCACCCATAATTCAGTTGCACAGAGCGCCGATCGAACCAGGCCACCGGTTGCTGTGAAATCCCCTGATTTCCTTACCCGCCGGGTCTGCGTGGGCAAACCCTCCGGGCCGTGTCTTACACTGCTTGCAGAAGACTTCTCATGGCCAACCGACCTCTTCTCACCGCCCTGCTTGGATTCGCTATGCTCTCACCTGTCGCACCCGCTCAGAGACTTGCTGCCGATGGCGCAACGCAGACCTTCACGTTCCTCAGCGATCAGTATTTCTCGGACGTACTCTTTCACTTCGCCCCTACGTACGGTACCCAGTCCGGACTCCACCAGTACGACACACAACTCGAGGACTACTCTGCCGCTAGCGTGCAGCGACAGACAGCTGCGCTGCACATGTACGAAAAGAAGATTGAAGAGGTCCCGGCAGATGCGCTGGACGCCTCTGTAGCGGCCGATCGCCAGATTCTGCTGAACAGCATTCGATCGCAGCTTCTCTCCCTTGAAGTTATCCGAAACTGGGAGAAGAACCCCGACAACTACTCCAGTGGCGTAACCAACTCGATCTTCGTCCTGATGGAGCGTCCCTTCGCTCCTCCTAACATGCGCCTTCGTTCCGTTGTGGAACGCGAGAAGCAGATTCCGCAGGTGTTCGAAGAAGCGCGCAAGAATCTGAAGAATCCTCCTCGCATCTTCACCGAGATCGCCCTGGAGCAGATCGACGGTATGGTCAGCTTCTTTGAGGAAGATGTTCCTGCCGCGTTTACTCAGGCGGATGATCCCAAGGCGAAGGCGGATTTTGACCGTGCCAATGCCGCGGTCATCCAGGCTCTGAAAGATTACGGCGCATGGATGAAGAGCGATCTATTGCCACGCTCCAACGGTGACTATCGCCTCGGCGCCGATACCTTTGCGAAGAAGCTCTCCTACGACGAGATGGTCGACATCCCGCTCGATCGTCTGCTGCAGGTGGCCTTCGACGATCTGCATCGCAATCAGGCTGAGTTTGCGCGCATCGCGAAGGAGGTTGATCCCCACAAGACTCCCCAGGAGGTCCTCGCGGAACTGGCGACGATCCACCCTGCTCCAGACAAGCTCCTCGATTCCTTTCACAACACCTTTGACTCGCTGATCGCCTTTATCCGTGCCCACCAGATCATCACGATCCCCAGCAACGTGCAGCCTACCCTTGAAGAGACACCTCCCTTCATGCGCGCTACGACATTCGCGTCGATGGATCCTCCCGGCCCGTTCGAGACTCGTTCCACGAAGGCGTATTTCAATGTGACCTTGCCTGAGCCGGGATGGGCGCCGGCCCATGTCGCCGAGCACATGGCCAGCTTCAATGTTGGGACCATCATCTCAACCAGCGTGCATGAGGCTTATCCCGGCCACTACGTGCAGTTTCTGTGGCAGAACCAGTTTCCCTCCAAGATCCGCAAACTGATTGGAGCGAACTCGAACATCGAAGGCTGGGCGCATTACACCGAGCAGATGATGTTGGATGAAGGCTATGCAGCGGCTCCACCCAATGCCACTCCCGAACAGCTTCGGGAGGCGAAGCTGATCCGTCTGGGCCAATTGCAGGATGCGCTTCTCCGCGATGCTCGTTTCGTGAACTCAATAAAGCTGCATACCGGCCTCGGCGAACCGAATGGAAAGTGGACCATCGAGCAGTCTGTCGATTTCTTCGTAAAAGAGGGCTACCAGTCGCGTTCCGTGGGGCTTGTCGAAACCAAGCGTGGAACAGCGGACGCGACGTATCTCTACTACACCCTGGGTAAACTCGAGATCATGAAATTGCGAGAGGATCTGAAGAAGAAGCAGGGAAGCTCCTTCAATCTTGAGACCTTTCACGACAATTTCATGCGTCAGGGATTTGCCCCCATCAAGGTCATTCGCAAGGCTATGCTTCACGACGACTCGCCCGTGCTATAGCGGAGAACTATATCCGTGCTCCTCCATCAACCATAGGGAGTACGCATTGTCACTCGATCGTGCTATCCCGCACTCTTGTAACCCTGCTAGCATTTTTACAAACAAAACGTGCATCCAAAGGAAATATGACTCAGAAGATTCGGAAAGCAGTATTTCCCGCAGCGGGACTCGGAACCAGATTTCTTCCAGCCACGAAAGCCACTCCGAAGGAGATGCTCTGCCTGGTCGACAAGCCTTTGATCCAGTACGGCGTCGAAGAAGCAGTCGCCGCCGGATGCACCGAGATCATCATCGTGACCGGCCGTGGCAAGACGACCATGGAGGATCACTTCGACAAGTCCTTTGAGTTGGAAGCTACGCTCGAGGCCAAGAATAAAACTGCTCTGCTCGAGATCGCTCGCTCCGTCTCCAAGCTCGCTAAAATTACGTACACCCGCCAGTCAGAACCTCTCGGTCTCGGCCATGCCGTCCTGCAGGCAAAAGAGATCGTCGGTAACGAGCCGTTCGCCGTTCTTCTGCCCGACGATATCGTCGACGCCAAGGTTCCCTGTATGAAGCAGATGGTCGAAGCCTTCGAGCAGACCGGGTCAACCATCTTGGGATCAGAAGTCGTAGAAGGCGCAGCGATCTCGGCCTACGGCTGCCTCGCCGTTACGCCTGATTCGAACAATCCGCGTCTGCTCCAGGTAAGCGACATGGTCGAGAAGCCAAAGCCGGAAGAGGCGCCCTCGCAGAACGCGATCATCGGGCGTTACATTCTTACTCCGCGCGTCTTCGAGATGCTTGAGACCATCACTCCCGGAGCCGGCGGCGAGCTTCAGCTGACCGACGGCATCAAGGCTCTCCTCCAGCACGAGAAGGTCTACGGCTTCACCTATGAGGGCAAGCGACACGATGCTGGCGACAAACTCGGCTTCCTCAAAGCGACCGTCGAGTTCGCGCTCAAGAACGAAAAACTCGGACCAGATTTTCGTTCCTGGCTGAAAGAATTCCCCCTGTAAGCGCTTTCTAAGAGAACCCCTCATCTCCGCCGCACCTTTCATGACATTGTCGTTAAAAGTGCGGCGGAGAATCTCATTTAAGGAGCGGAGAATCTGTAAACTGCGCCCTCTCCGCGCGAGAGAGCTCGCCTGGGCCTCTTCCCTCTCGCCCTCTTCCCTCTCGCATCGTTCAGCTTTCGTCAATCATCTAAACATTCGATCTCAGATTACGGAGCCAACGATGCCCTCACTGTTCGATCCAATCCAGGTTGGAGATCTTCTTCTTCCCAATCGCATATTCATGGCGCCACTGACGCGTCTGCGGGGAACTCCCGACCATATCCCGACTCCCATCATGATCGAGTACTACACGCAGCGCAGCTCTGCCGGCCTCATCATCTCCGAGGGAATTCCGGTCGATCCGATGGGCGTCGGCTACCAGAACGTTCCGGGTATCTGGTCGCGCGAACAGGTGGAGGCCTGGAAGCCCATCACCAGGGCTGTACATGACAGAGGCGGCCACATCTTCGCCCAGATCTGGCATGTAGGCCGTATCTCCGATCCTGAGCTGCTAGACGGCAAGATGCCGGTAGCTCCCAGCGCTATCGCTGCCACGGGACATGTCAGCCTCTTGCGTCCTCAGCGGCAGTTCATTCCTCCCCGGGCTCTTGAGATTCCCGAGATCAAGCAGGTCATCGAGGCCTTCCGTCGAGCCGCTCAAAACGCGCAGGAGGCTGGCTTTGATGGGGTGCATCTGCACGGAGCGAACGGGTATCTGCTCGATCAGTTTCTACAGGATGGTTCCAATCAGCGTACGGACGAATATGGCGGTACTGTAGAAAATCGTGCTCGCCTCATGCTGGAAGTCACCGACGCTGCCGTCTCAGTCTTCGGCCCGGGAAGAGTTGGTGTGCATCTGGCGCCTCGTGGAGACTCCCACGGCATCTCCGACTCCAATCCGGGGGCAACTTTCAGCTATGTCGCGACCGAGCTGGGCAAGCGGGGAATCGCCTTCCTCGCAGCTCGCGAACACGTGGGGTCCGATAGCCTCGGCCCTCGCCTGAAGGAGCTCTTCGGCGGTACCTTTGTGGCCAACGAGGCAATTGATCAGAAGGTTGGCCAACAGCTCCTCGACGAAGGAAAGGCGGACGCCGTCGCCTTCGGCAAGCTGTTCATTGCCAATCCGGATCTTCCTGCGCGCTTTGCCAGACATGCCCCGCTCAACCGACCCGAGCCCAGCACCTTCTATGCGCATGGCGCACAGGGCTATACGGACTATCCCGCTCTAGCGGAATAACCTGCGCTTCATAAAGCGGAGAACGTCTGTTAACTTTTGTGCATCAGATTGGGAGGAGCCCGGTTCCCACCAGGTTTCAGAGAGAGGAACGATGCCAGAGACCGTAGGACCCAATGTTTCGATCACACGTGAGAAGCTGATCGATCTGCTCAACGAAGATCTCGAGCGCGAGTACCAGGCAATTATCGCCTACGTGAACTATTCTCAGGTGCTCAGGGGAGCTGCCTACATGAACATCGCCGCAGAGCTGGCCGTTCATGCAGGCGAGGAGCTGGCGCACGCCATCACCATCGCGAACCACATCGACTATCTCGGCGGCATGCCTTCCGTAAAACCGAAGCCCGTCAAGACATCCGAAGTCGCCGAAGACATGCTCCGCTTCGATCTTGAAAATGAGAAAGAGACCATCGCGCAGTACCGTCGCCGGGTTAAGCAGTGCGACGAACTGAACGAATTCGCGGTAAGCGAATCCATTCGTGAAATCCTCATGCAGGAGCAGGATCATCTTGTTTCGTTGGCTACCGCTCTGGGAATCGATCCACCCAATCCCGGCATCGCCGACTGAACTTCGTCGTAAAAAGAGCGCCGTCCACTGCTGGCGGCGCTCTTTTGTTTTCCGTTTCAAAACGTAAAGGCAACGCCTACTGTGTAGCGATCCTGAATGAACTTCTGGTCGGGCTTCGCATTGAACACGTCGGTGGTATAGGTCTCATCGAGCGCGTTTGGGTCGTAGTCCTCGTAGCTGTTTGCGATGATGTCAGGATTCTTGCTCCAGGTCTCCCGCCAGTCGGCTCGCAATGTAACTCGCGGCCTGAGCCGGTACTTCACTCCGGCGCCATACTGCAGGCCGATGTGAAAGATGCCTCCTCCATCCAGTGGAGGGGTACTCCCGAAGTCGAAGGCCGCCTTGATCAGACCGATGTTCTTGAGGCCGAGCGTATAGACGCCCGCCGGCTCCTTAAGGGGCGCGCCATTCAGGGCAATCAGTTGCAGCACCGGGCCGACTGCGGCGTAGGGTCTCCACCGCGAAGTAGGTCGAGTCGGATGGATCAGCAGGTTGTACTCAAACTGCCGTGTGACCAGACCGATGCGGTCGGTGTCGAGATCCTTATCCGTGATAATCGTGTTCTCATTCGGTGGCAGCGTGGCATTGATGGACTGCAGTTCATATTTGACCTGCTGGCGGAAGTAAGAAAACTCGTTCGAGAAGTGTCTCCAGCTGTTAACAGTTACCGAACCACCGGCGGCCCAACCGTCACCCACTTCATCTCCCATGAACAGGAAGTACGCCGGATTGGTATCGACAGACGAGAGCTCAAGCACAGCTACGGCAGACAGAAAATCCGTACGCATATGCATGTAGCCCCCTTGCAGCGCCAGTTCATATCGCGGCGGATCCCACTTGTGATCCTTCTTCGCCTTCTCGATCGCCGCCTGGTCAGCGGCGGACGCCGGTTCTGGCTCCTCACCCGGCTGCCTTCGGTGCAGGTCCGGACTCTGACCCAATCCCTTGTACTGCGCTCCTGACGCGTCGGTCTTCCGCCAGGAACCCGAGTCTGCAGGAAGCTCGCCCGAGCTGCGGAAATAGTCGCGAGCCTTGATTCCTCCCGCGATTCCCTGGTAAATCAGGTTGCCGCGATAAAAGCTGTTTCGAATTGTGAGAGAGGTGTCGCGCGTCGCCCGGACCATGCGATTTGGCGGCGGCGCAGGGGTTACCGGAGTGGTTCGCGGATGCTCGCATGCATTCATCTGCACCACAGCGGCCTCTCCATCCGTCAGCAGTCGATCGCCGGTGGAGTTGTAGGCATCCCTTGGGACCCAGGGGCGTTGCACCATATCGAGATGGTCAACGCAGCCTGTAAACATCAGATCGCCTACCACCTTCGAACGCTCGTTATCGATGTGCTGATCGATCACGTGGATGAAGGTCTTCTGCTTCTTCGAAAATGCGATCCCGATATCCTGCGTGGAAGAAGAGGTCAGTACCGTCGAGCCGTCATAGGTCTGCTCCGTTGCGAACACCCGCAGATGATGACGTGAAGCAAAAGTATTCGTCGTCTTGCTGAGAGCAAACAGTGGAGGACGCTCGTCCAGCAGCAGTACGGACATGGGAGCCTGCGTGTAGCTTTGGTTTCCCGTCAGCGTCTTCACCGTGCGAAACGTGGAGTTCGCATTCAGCTCATCGGTAGGCAGCCAGCCCGCCGCTGCAAATGCTCGTTGCAGCGCTGCAGACGAACCGATGAAGACGAGGTTCGTTATGTCAGAGACCTTGTTCGATCCCTTCGCACGCGTTCGATAGGGAAGCTCTTTTACGAAGGCCTGCAGCTTCTCCTTCTCTGGCGCTGTCACTGCCTGTGGTCCTACGGTCGGCGGATAAACCTCTGCCGTAATCAGCGGCCTCTTGTTCTCCAGGATCAGCTCGGTTCCTGCTGGATAAAGAATCTCCGCCTCAGCAAAGCCCAGAACGGCTGAACCGGATGCCGTTGCAAAGACATAGGCGACCGGGTCGATTCCGGCGAAGGTCAGAACGCCGTTCTCGACCGAGTTACCGATCGTACCTGTGGCACGAATTCCCTGGATCTTCCCCTTGCTATCGACCTTTTCCTGCGCATTCTCCACTTCGGAGATGCGTGCACTAAGCTCAAGTACCCGCTGGTCCGGCAGTGTCGCCCGGTTCCAGTCAATCGTCAGCGATGCCGTCTCGTGTTTGAACCCCCACCCTACCGAATCGGCTTCAACCACCTTGCCTTCGAAGATGGAGCCGGACGGGATAAGGATCTGTTCGTTCACCACCGCCGGACTGATCGCGACTGCTTTTATGGTGCTGCCCTCGTGCGTGTCCCGGGACGAAAGCTCATCCAGAAGCCTTACCTGAATGCGCGCTCCGCCGGGGACTCCTTCAACCTGTTTAAGGTCGTGCAGGAGAACCGTGTATGTCGCGGTGCCTGCAAGGAGGGTCAGCGTTGTGCCATCCGTATGCCATTGGCCTTTATGGAGGGACCCGTCCTTCAACTCAACAAGTGCGTTGCCGTCTGGAAAGACCTGCATATACTTCGGTGCGGCCTGTAACGTCGCAGGTGGAACATAGATCGATTGCAGATCGCTTCCCAGCAGAACTCCCAGCGCAGCAGTCTTCGCGGCACCAGATTCCGCGTACTCGAGCGTGGAGTCATTCTGGAAGACAGGATTCGTGGCGTTCCTGATCAGCCCCGGAATTGCCTGATCGTCGCCGATAACAACTACTGGATCGCCCTCCGTTGCTTGGCCGCTCAGCGCAAAGGCCCATCCGTCATCGAACGGTTTGGTCTCTGTCAGAGAAGCGGAACTAAAAGGAACCAAGCCCAGAATGCGCTTTCGGCCGCTGTCCATCTCATAGTAACGAAGCACATATCGCTGTCCTGTATCTCCATGCTCCTGCACGATTACAAGGGCGCCTTCTCCACCTCTCACTCGCCAGGCAGCGACGGCATGCGGACTGATCTTTCTGACCTTTCCGTTCTCTACAATCTGGGCCTCTCCCGATGTATGACCGGGTTTTCGCACGATGGTGATGGGAGAGATTGAAGATGCAGAGTGATGCTGCTGTGCAGTCACGGGTAGAACAGAAAATTCAGTAACGAGCGAGCACCAGCCTGCGAACAGCAGGGCGCCGCGCACTAATCCCTTTGACCACAAGTCCATATGGCCTCACGCTTCGATGTCAGAGAACGGAGCCCGACTCCGCTCCGACATCATATCCCAGAGGCCATCCCGTACCGTCACTTCATCCGGCTGCACGAAAGCTCAGATCAGCCGGAGATGTCTCGCCCGCAAAATATATCTCTGCACGCAGCGAAACATCCCCGGTCTGATGTTCAGGCTTCCACGCGCTGTACGAATACTCCCGCGAATGCGCCGCGCACCCCTGCGAAGACGATCAGCCAAAGGAGAGCGGCGACAAACGCCAGCGGCAAACCTTCGGGAGCCAGCAGGGAGTGGAAGAGGACGATGTTCACAACCACCGGCCCAAGCAGCAGCAACGCCAGCGGAACATAGCGATTCGCCAGCAGCAGCAAGCCTCCAGCCAGCTGCAGCGCGAAGACCACCACCAGGTAATGCGAAACAAACAGGGCACCCATGTACTGCCCGGCCAGACCGGTAGGCGGCTGCATGGGGATGAAGTGGAGGAAACCGTTGAGGCCGAAGACCGTAAACAGAAGTCCCAGCAGAATGCGTGCGATCGTAAAGGCGATCTTCATCTTCGTTCTCTCTTTCGTTCCGATAGTTACGCCGGCAGCGCGCGCACCTGGTCCAGGGTCGGCTTGAGGAAAGCCTCGCGGTCGATCGCACCCGTCATGATCTGGGCTGTCCCGGAGGCCGTCACGAACGTCACATCCGTGATCCCCAGAAAGCCGAAGACGGCACGCAGATACGGCTCCACGAAGTTCATCGAAGCGCCGGGAGTTCCGGCTTGGTAAACGCCACCGGTCGACACCAGGACGGTGAGCTTCTTCCCTTTCAGCAACCCCTCCGGACCGTTTGCTCCATAGGAGAATGTCTTGCCGCTTCGCGCTACCTGGTCGATCCAGAGCTTCAGGACGGAGGGGATGCTGAAGTTGTGCATCGCTACCCCGATCACGATCTCGTCGGCCTTCTGTAGTTCTCCGATCAGGACATCCGAGGCAGCCAGAATGGCCTTCTGCTCCGGTGTCCTTCCTTCCTCAGGCGTGTAAGCAGCACCGATCCAGACCTGGTCAATGGGCTTGGGAGGAGCAGCGGAAAGGTTCCTGTCGATCACCGTTCCGGCTGGGTTCTTCTCCCTCCAGCTTTTGGTGAACTCCCGCGTCAGCTCCCGGCTGATGGAGCTATCCAGCGGACTCGAATCAATACGTAGAAGTGTGGACATAGCGAATCTCCTTTACGACAAACGACGGTAAAACGACGTGAGTCGTTATACTCAATAGACAACAATTGTCGTGCTCGCGATTCTTTTTCTCTCTGGTAGCCTCTAATGAGGTAGAGCGATGCCTATCTCAGACTGCGAAGTTCGTGATCCACGTATCCGGAGAACCCGGCAGGCCCTTCAGGGGGCGCTGCGCGACCTTATGCTGCAAAAAGGTTTTGAGGAGATCTCGGTTCAAGACATCACCGATCTCGCCGACGTCAATCGAGCGACCTTCTACGATCACTACACCGACAAGTTCGCGCTCTTGGACGCAATGGTGGCAGGCGGCTTCCACAAGCTCCTTTCGGAACGCAATGTGATCTTCGATGGCACCTGCCCCTCCGCCGCCAGCGCCATCATCCTCTCCACCTGCGACTATCTTGAAGCTACTCACGCCAATGGGTCCTTCAATCGCAACAGCGCATTTGAGCCGTTAGGGGATGCTGGAATCGTCGCAGCTATCCGTCGCGTCATCCTGCAAGGTGTCCAAGGCAAGCCAGTACCGGAGCTCCTTACTCCCGAGATCGTCGCGACGACTGCCGCCTGGGCCATCTATGGCGCGGTCAAGCAGTGGTACTACACACCCGACCATCCTCCCGCTGGCACGATGGTCCCCTCGATCCTTCAGCTCGTCCTGCCTATCCTGATGACCGCCGGCCCGATCGGTCCCCACGACCACATCGAAGCTCCACTCCTGGCAGACTAAGTCCAATCAACTCAACGGCCCTCGGGTACGTGCTTCATCCACTCGCGGATTGTCTCGATATTGTCCAAACACAAACTACTTTTGTTTGTACCGGGATCCCGGGAAACTGCCACATCCTGCGTTGATGACGCTGTAAGATTGTGCGGCAAATCCAAAAGCTTGGAGATTCGCGTGTTCCACACTGATTTTTTAGACCGTCCGCTGAGATGGAATTTGTTCGTTGCCGCTGTGCTTGTTGTCTCCATCTCTCCGCTACTGACCGGCTGTGGGACTGCACAGGCTAAGCCCGCTGATAGCTCAACACCGGTAACAACTCAAGGTGCTCCTGGCCCGGCGGGACCTCCAGGCATGGTCTACCGCAAAACGTACGATCCAACCGTGCAGTATGCGGCGAATGATGCCGTGACTTATCAAAAGTCCACTTACATCGCTCTCTCGGATACGAAAGGTGTACCGCCGGCAGGATCACCTCAGAGTCTGACGAACTGGTCTTTGCTCGCGGCTGCTGGTCAGGATGGAGCTCCTGGACCACAAGGGCCGCCGGGAGTTGCTGGAGCGCAAGGAATAACCGGACCATCTGGCCCACAAGGTCCGACCGGCCCGACTGGACCGCAAGGCCCCGCCGGACAGGGTGGCCCCTCTTCCCTATCAGGGAAGCGATTCTTTGTCCTGGGGGATAGTATTTCGTCCGAGGAGATGTCACATAAGTCCTGGCAGAAGGCAGTTGCCAAGCGAACTGGCCTCATTCCAACCTTCACAGATGCATGGCCGGGGCGTCGGCTGACAGAAGCCTTTGTATGTTACGGAGCCAATAACCCAGGAGATCCGCTCGGAACGTATTCGTCTGCAATCCGGCCAGGGTGTACGGCTGATGGAGGAAAAGACGGAGCAACGCTCGCAGAGAACCTGGCGGGCTCGGATCTGGCAATCATTGCTCTTGGAACGAATGATGAGAGGGCTCCCATAGGGCAGCTCGGGGATGCGATAACATCCGGAACGTCTGAAGGGGCGCTGCGGTGGATCGTTGAAACGATGGAGACTGCGAAGCCTCAGATTCGCGTGGTAATCGTAACTCCTCAATGGAATAATTTCGCACCGATCGCCACTGTAAAACTGTTAGCAGATGCGGAAGCGGAGTATGGTGCAAGTGTTGGAGTACCGGTCATCAACATGTTCCGATTGGGCGGAGTGAACTCGATCAACGTGAGGGCTTTGACGGAAGACGGAACTCATCCCCGGCTGTGGACCTTCGATAATTTTTATGGACCAGTCGTCGCGCAGGGCCTGATGCAGATCTTCTAGCAGGAACGCTGTCCCATGTAGGAGCGAGCGCCATCCCTGTAGTACTGGGGTGGTTCAGTGTCGCCAGCCTGCCCAACGGATATCCAGACCTAATGCGCTCAAGAGTAGCCCTAATGCAACGCCCCCCGTGAGAAGTACGCCAAGCGCAATAACAATTCGTTTAGCCACAAGTAGATCGTAGTCGCAGTTGGAAACAAAAACGCAACAACAGTAGTTATCGTCCCGGACACTTCTGATTGATAGCTCTCCTTCGGCTTCTAAGGGAAAGATTGGAAGCGAAGGAGAAACCAGCGAATGCGATGATGCCGAACACGAGATCCCCGGTGATCGACGTATGCACCTCCGCGCCAGAAGTATTGTCCTAAGGCACAAATAACGTGCCAGGGCATACCTTCAGTCCCTCGCGCGATCTTCCATCCACAACTCGAGCTGTTCGAGTGCGAATGTCTGGTAGAACAGGACAGTCTCTCCTTCGCAGAGCCTCTGCATAACCCGAGCAGCTGTTCCGGCATCCACTAAGGAAGCGATATCCAGGCTCAACGCGCCTGTGTTCTGAATGACCCAGCGATGCGATGCGATTCCATTGGTTGCAACGAATACAACGCACTCAATTCGTTTGCCGTCAGCTTTATGTGAGTCGATTTGTGGCGCGGCTACAAGGAAATAGTCGTTCATTCGTCCCGAAGACTATGCTGTTCCCCTTAAGCAAAACTTAAGGTGATGGGGATAGGCGCTGATCCGCTACACACGCAAATAGTCTGTGTATGGGAATTGCCTCATTCCCATCAATGCCGCCATTGTGAGGCCATGACGGATGCCTCTACGGCTCCAGTCTCGTATGTCCAAAGCCGATCCGTCCACAGGAGGCGTTGTAACTCAGCTGCTCGATGAGGGCTCCACCAGCGATTCTCGTTGGAGACATTAGAGCCCTCGTGTGGCGGAACCTCATTGTTACCCCTCGCACTGCTTGGTGTATTCGATGGTAACTTCACGAGCTTCCTTTCATTCCATGAAGTAACGTCAATCATTCCAGCAACTTTCCAGCGGGAAAGCGGCATCTCCAGAGATGCGGCAGAAGCGTCTTAGTAGCTTCAAAGTAGAAGACCTCAGGTGGATTGCGAAAAAAATTCCAGCTGTGCAGAAAAAAATACTTCATTCATGCGAAGATTCGTACAACTCGAGGAATAAACTTCCTCATCTATAAAAACGTGGCAAATCTTTGCATAGTCGGTGAGCAGCTAATAGAAGGCGTGAAACGCGCGGAAGTCGAGGCATGGCCCCCGGTCACTGCTGTCCCCTACCCTGATTTGGTAACGAGGCGCAAGCCGCTCCTCTCTGCGGAGACGAACTTGCTCATCCATGCCAAAGCTTGTAACTCTTGCAATCCTGCTGTCCATTTGTATTTCCTGCCTTAGATTCGATCCAGAAGTTCGGAGAGTCGATCAGGTACGGAGGGACGCAGTCAAACGGGTGATCACGTCGATCCCTCAACCCTCGAGGCATGCGGGTCCGGTGAATATCGCTAGTCCGGACCCGGCCGAGGTAGATATACCGCTTGAATCAGCGCGGGCACTCACTCGCCCCGCCAGGTGAATCTGAAGATCGTGTTGGTCGCCTAGCAGGCGCTCACGATTTCAGACGTCGCTGGATAAGCCACGCCATACAAAACATGTTTTAGGGGCTCCCTGTGTGTTTCGATCCTGAACAGTCTTTTCCCAACTCAGCCCTGTCCCCATCAATAAGATAGCTTCCGGCATCCCGTGCTGCTGAAATCAGCATCTCTTCACGGAAGAGTTCGCGAGGAGGGAAGCCAATGCCTGTACCGGAAGTCGGTCAGATCGTTCATTTGGAGAATGTGGAAGGTCGGCTCGTCGTCAAAGAAGTGGACGAGGAGGCGCAGACCGTTGATCTAGTCTCCGCTCACGGCACACCGCGCTCTTTCGGGAAGGTACCGGTCGCGGACCTTTTGCCCGGTGAGGACCTCTCCGCAGGGTGATCTTATATGAGCTCAGGAACGCACGGCTACCGCGTGGCTCTGGGCCTTCCGCAACAGAACGGCCTGATCGAGGATCCGTTCAGCCATCTCTACCTTCGTACTTTCGCTCAACTCTACCTGAGTCTCTGGAGTCACAAACCAGCCGGCGTTGCGGTCGGAGTCAAAGCCCGTTTCGTTGCCGGATACGTCGTTGATAACTAAAGCATCCGCGCCCTTACGGACGAGCTTGGCGCGGCCGTTGGCGAGCACATCCTCGGTCTCGGCGGCGAATCCGATGACGAGAGTATCGGGATTCCTCTGCTTTACGACCTCTTTGAGGATGTCGGCGGTCGGCTCAAGTTGCAGAATCCGTGGGCCTTCCCGCTTCAGCTTCTGGGGAGCTGCCTGGGCCACTCGATAGTCGCTGACCGCTGCGGCCATGATAACTATCTTTGATTCAGCGAGTTTCGCGAGAACGGCGGTGCGCATCTCTTCGGAGCTCGTTACGGGGACCAGCTCGCAGCCTTCAGGAGCCGGCAGGGCAGTGGGAGCGCTGATGAGGATCACTCGGGCTCCTCTCGAGCGGGCGGCGGCGGCCAGGGCGTAGCCCATCTTGCCGCTCGATCGATTTCCTATAAACCTCACAGGATCAATGGCTTCTCGGGTTCCACCCGCGGTGATGAGGATCGTCTCCCCTACAAGGCCGAGCTTCTTTCCTGCGGCCAAGGCGAGTTTCTTCCCGGCGGATGGGTGAGCCAGAACCTCTGCGACAGTGGCGACGATGGCGCTCTCTTCAGCCAGTCTTCCACCCCCAACCATGCCGCAGGCGAGGTAACCACTATCCGGCTCTACGATGGTTACGCCCCTTTTTCGCAGGGTCTCGAGGTTGGCCTGAGTGGCAGGGTGCTGCCACATCACGACGTTCATCGCCGGGGCTACGATGACTGGGGCGGTGGTGGCGAGGTACATGGTGGTGAGAAAGTCGTCGGCTATGCCGTGGGCAAACCGGGCCAGAATGTCGGCCGTGGCGGGGACGATGACGAGGGCGGCGGTGGTCTGGGCCTCGTTGATGTGCTCGATCCCGGAGACCTCGCCTCCGGAGGCGCCTGCATCCTCGTTCCACAGGCTGGAGATGACCTTATGGCCGGTGATCGCCGCAAAGGTGAGGGGCTGGATGAACTTCTCCGCCGCTGCGGTCATGACGACGTGGGGATTGAGGCCGGCGTCCTGCAGCTGCCGGACGACCTCGACGGCCTTGTAGGCGGCGATGCCACCGGCGACCCCCACCGTCACTTTGATCCGCTCGGCCACTTGCGATTCCTCCCTTCTATATATACGCCCTGTGCAAATCGAGGTCGCGCTGCCGCTCACGTGGCCCGCGAGAGATCTGCGAGTTGATAGGACACTTCGAACGCAGATCCTTTGAACGCAGATCCTAACGACCACAGATCCTTCGACTGCGCATCTCGCGGTAATGCTGCGAGATGCTTCGCCCAGGATGACAGTCAAACGACGAATTGGGTTTTGGGGACGGTCAGCGGATGGCTGCCATTGCGGCACGGAAGAGGGTCTCGAAGTCTTCGGCGGCTGCGGGGGACTTCTGGATGGCGGTTTCGATCGCCTTCTGGGCGATGGGCCGGGGATAACCGAGATTGACCAGCGCCGAGAGGGCATCATCGCCGATGGGTCCGTGATGGGGGCCGGTCGAGGAGTCCAACGTCGGAACGGCCAGATCGTCGAGTTTGTCCTTCAGCTCCAGCACGACACGTTCGGCGGTCTTTTTGCCGATCCCTGGAATTTTGGTCAGGGTGGCGTGATCGCCGCCACGGATTGCAGTTACCAGTCGCTCTGACGAGATTCCGCTGAGGACGGTAATGGCCAGTTTGGGCCCGATTCCGCTGATGGTCAGAAGGCGTTCGAAGAGGCGCTTTTCCTGAGTGTCGGCGAAGCCGAAGAGCGCGATCTGGTCTTCGCGGACATGAGTATGGATGAAGAGCTTGGCCTCAGCTCCTTCGGCGGGGAGCTCGGAGAAGGTCGCGATCGAGATGATGACGTCGTAACCCACGCCGTTGCAGTCGACGATGGCTTGGTTGGGAGATTTGGCGAGCAGGCGTCCGCGCAGATGAGCAATCATGCTTGGCTGATTGTAATTTGCAGGGCTGGGCTTCCGGACGCTTTCGTCAGGGAAGCAGATCCTTCGACTGCGCCCTTCGGGCTTCGCTCAGGATGACATCCTTTATTTTCTCGTTCGTGGCGAACAGAATGGATCCCTGTATTCTGCCCGGGCGCCCTGGACGCAACCCGGCAAAATACAGGGATCCTTCGCGTTGTCAGGATGACGGCTTAACCGCTACACCGTAGCTAAAGCTGCTCTAAGCGAGGAGTGGTCTGGCATCCCCGATCGCTTTTTGGACCACTTACTGCGGCGTGGAGCGCCGTTCATCACGTACAGGTTCTTTCTGAGAAGATGACGTGATCTTCATTCAGGTCAATCCTGCTAGGCGGCAACAGCCTTAGCGCTTCGCTTCGGGTGTTCGATATCGGGGAGCAGGCCGGTCAACAGGCCGATCGCCGGGAGGTAGGCGCACAGCTGATACACGAAGAAGATTCCCTTCATGTCTGCGAGCTTTCCGAGCACTGCCGCACCGATGCCTCCCATGCCGAAGGCCACGCCAAAGAAGAGGCCTGAGATCATGCCGACGCGGCCGGGCAGAAGCTCCTGAGCGTACACCAGGATGGCCGAGAAGGCAGAGGCGATGACGAAGCCGATGACAACGCTCAGAACGCCGGTCCAGAAGAGGCTGGCGTAAGGAAGCATGAGAGTGAACGGTAGAACGCCGAGGATGGAGATCCAGATGACGAGTTTGCGTCCATAGCGATCACCTGCCGAGCCCCCGATCAGGGTTCCCGCAGCGACGGCGCCGAGGAAGAGGAAGAGCAGAATCTGCGAGGTCTGCACGGAGACGTGGAAGCGCTGGATGAGATAGAAGGTGTAGTAGCTGGTCAGGCTTGCGAGATAGAAGTACTTCGAGAAGACCAGCGCGATCAGCACAGAGATACTGACAGCGATACGGGTGCGTGACAGCTCGAGATGGCTATGCTGTTCCTGCTTCTTCGGTCCTGATGTCTCCGCCTGGCGCGCCTTGTACCAGCGACCTACACGCATGAGGACGACGATGCCCAGGATGGCAGGGAGAGCGAACCATGCCATACCCTTCTGGCCCTGCGGAAGAACGATAAACGCTGCCAGCAGAGGACCGATCGCGGAGCCGCTGTTTCCTCCAACCTGAAAGAATGACTGCGCGAAGCCGTGTTTGCCACCGGAGGCCATGCGGGCGATACGCGAGGATTCAGGATGGAAGATTGCCGAACCTACACCGACCAGCGATGAGGCGATGAGCAGCCATAGAAAGCTGGGCGCGACCGCGAGCAGGATGAGCCCTATCAGGGTGAAGGTCATGCCGACGGGAAGCGCATAGGGCTTGGGCCGGTTGTCGGTAAACTGGCCGATCAGCGGCTGGAGCAGCGAGGCCACTACCTGATAGGTCAGGGTGAGCAGACCCAGATGCGTGAAGTCGAGGTGGAAGGAGCTTTTGAGTATCGGATAGATGGATGGCAGAAGCGACTGCACCATGTCATTGAGCAGGTGGCAGAAGCTGATGGCAGCCAGAACCCGGAACAGGGTCTTCGACGGTCCGTTGAGACCGGGTTCGGTCTGGCCGGACTCAAGGCCGGTTACATCGGTGGCGGGATAGCTCGCCGAGATGGATGTCTCGCTCATGCGGTGCCATCAGTGTAACTTCCCTTTGAGAGCTCCCTCCCGGAAAGATGTTGTAGCTCGTTTGGCTCATCTTAAAAAAACAAAATGTCTTTCTATTTGTAAAAGTTATTTTGCATGTGTAAAACTTTCTTCCTCTCTGCGAAGGGCCGTCTTTCCGTGCTGTCTGCGAAGTATCCGCCTGAGGAGACCACCGGTGGACAGGATTGATGATGGCAGAGGCCGGATATTGTGGAGCGGCTGACCCGATATCTCGATGATTTCAAGGAGTCGGGACACTCGCGTTATTGATGCGCAACAGAATGGGTTCTTCGTTAAAATAGGTCTGCAATGCCGTTTCCGATCAAAGTCTGCGTGGTGTGCAAGGAAGAGTTCGAGCTGAAGCCCGATAAGCCGGGATTCGCGAATCGCTGCCCTGAGTGCAGTGTGGAAGAAGAGCCGGAGGAGACCGGAGCGAAGGGCTCGATGAGTGCCGAAGAGCGTCAGGCTCAGCGTGAGGCGGATGCGGAGCGGCGGAAGGCGATTCGGGACCTGCTGTATCGCAAGGATCGCTGAGGTTTTTTCTTTCGGTGTGCTCTGCCGGGAATGGTGGAGGCGCTACGGGCGAGATACAGGGATTCATCGCTTTGCTCAGAATGACGGCGTTTTTAGGATGACACCGAACTTCAGACGGGTTCTCAGCATTTTCTGAGACGGATGGGCGTTCCCGGAATTGATTTAGCTGGTGCCTGCAGCAGCTCTTCTTTGGCAGAATGGACGGCATGACTTTCACACGACGTTCCTTTCTTGCCGGCGGAGCTGCGCTGGCGTCAGCCACAGGTATGCGCGGTCTCGGTCAGGCAGGCTCCCCGACGCTTAGCGTGATGGATGTGGTGGAGCGCATCAAGGGCAAGGTAGGGATGCCATGGATGGCGCAGACGGTCGACCGGATCGTAGCGGGAGACGGGAATATCCAGGTGCGCGGAATTGCGACCACCATGATGGCGACGCTCGAGGTCATTCAGCGAGCGGTGGCGGCCGGAAACAACATGATCGTCACCCATGAGCCGACGTTCTATTCGCATCAGGATACGACGGACGAGCTGGTGGGAGATCCGACGTATCAGTGGAAACGGAAGTTTCTTGCCGAGCATGGCGTGGCGGTCTTCCGCTTTCACGATCACTGGCACAGGATGTCGCCGGACGGTATCAACGAAGGCATGACGCGCGAGCTGGGATGGGAGAAGAACGCGACGGAGAAGGGTTCGCACGAGTTCGTCTTTCCACCGACAACGCTCAAGGCACTGGTGAGCACCATGGCGACGCGGCTCAATGCACACTCGATGCGCATTGTGGGTGATCCCGGCCTGGAGGTGCGCCACGTGATGGCGAGCTGGGGATATGCGAGCCTGATGCCGAAGATGATTATGGTGGCGGCACGGCCGGACATCGATGTGGTGATCTGCGGCGAGACCCGGGAGTGGGAGATGGTGGAGTACGTGCAGGACCAGATCGCTTCCGGGCTGAAGAAGGCGCTGATTGTGATCAATCATGTTGCCTCGGAGCAGGCGGGCATGAGGTATTGCGCCGAGTGGCTGAAGCCGATCGTGCCGGAGGTGCCGGTCACGTTTATGGCGAACCAGGAGCCGTTCTGGATTGCGCACGCGTAGGCGTGAGGCCGCGACTCTCGCGCTAGTTTCCTTTGGTGTATTTGATCAGGAGCACCTCGTTGCCGAGCTCGCTATAGATCAATTCGTTGACGGTGCCCCTTGCTAACAGAAGACCGTATCCTCCAGGGCGAAGACCCTCTCTTTCGCGCCTGTCGATGTGGGCGACAGGGTCCTGCGAGACCTCGGTCATTGCAATGTCACTGACGGATTCCGGACGGAAGCCGGAACCTGGATCGCGCAGATAAAAGACGTAAGCGCGGGCGGTGCGGACGGCCGAAATCTCGACGACCTGCTCGGGGTTGAAGGCGGCGCCGTGCTCCATGGCGTTCATCAGGATCTCGTGGAGTGCCTGCAGCATCTCGAGGCGGAGGTCGGGAGCAAGCTGCAGGCTGAGCTCGTTGATGAAGGTGAGGAGGCGTTCGCCAGTAAGGATGGTGCAGTTAGCCCGGACTGTGACCCAGCCGGGCTTTGCGGTGACTACCTCAATGGCGTCGTGCCAGTGGCTGTCAGAGGCAGCGACCCGGGCGAAGTTAGCGATGGTTTGTGGATCGAAGGGCGCCGTATAGCAGGCGAAGACCCGGGCGCGCAGGGCTGCGATGACTTCGTCGGCGGTACTGTGAGGAGCCAGCACGATGCACTTGACGGCAGGACGGAGGAATCGCATCTCTTCAAGGAGAGCGATGTCCTCCTGGATGGAAGTGTTCGGACTTGTGACGACGACACCGAAGGATCGCAGCCGCAGGCGCTGCAATGCGCCTACGGGACCGGCGGCATAATCGACGGGAACACCGGCGTGGGAGAGTGCATCGCCGATCTCGTGGGTGATGGGATTATCGGTTCCGATGACGAGGACCCGGCTCATGATGGTGAACTCCAGGAATGGAATAGGTTCGCGAAGACACTGAACAGCGATCTATGCATTCAGACGAATGCGGGGCCGGTAAGAGAATGATATCTAAGTCGGGGGTCGGTGTAAGCCGTTTCCAGGCGCGTCGGTGCGGTATGGTTGGAAGATCGACTGGATTGAGGTTTCTGACTGCATGTTTCGTTCCGTGGCTGTGGTGTCTCTTGCGTTGGTCTCGTTACCGGTGTTTGCCCAGAACCAGAAGACGCAGGACAGTATCCTGCATATAAATCAGATTCAGGTAATCGGCACCCACAACAGCTACAACATGGGGTTTGCGCCGAGCGAGGCGAAGTACTTCGAGCAGCATTACGCCAAGGCGTATCACGGCCTGGAGTATCACCATCAGACCCTGACGCAGCAGCTGAATGCGGGTGTGCGGCAACTGGAGCTCGACATTGTGCAGGACCCCAAGGGTGGACGCTTCGCGCATCCGAAGATCGTCGAGCTGACGAAGGAAGCGGGGCTTCCGGCAGACACGGACTTCGATCCGAAGCACGATTACATGAAGCCGGGATTCAAGACACTGCACCTGGGCGACCTGAACCAGAGGAGCAGCTGCATTCTGTTTACGGAGTGCCTGCGCGAGGTTCGCACCTGGTCGAAGGCGCACACGGCGCATGTGCCGATCTTCTTCCTCATTGAGGACAAGCAGGGCAAAGTGAGTCAGCTTCCGGATGCGGTAACTGCGGAGCCATGGACGGCGGCGACGTGGGATGCGATGGATGCGGAGATCCGCTCAGTCTTCAAGGAGAGCGAGATCATCACTCCCGACAAGGTGCGCGGAGGCGCGGCGACGCTCGAGGAGGCGGTGCTGGCGGGCAAGTGGCCAACAATGAAAGAAGCGCGCGGCAAAGTGGTGTTTCTGCTCTACAACCGCAGTTCGGCCCCGGCGTATCTTGCAGAACACGCCATGATGAAGGGCCGCGTGCTGTTTGTGAACGGACGTCCGGGCGAGCCGGAGGCAGGCTTCGTGGAGCAGGATAAAGGGACGGCGGACGAGATTGCGGGGCTGGTGAAGAAGGGCTACCTTGTGCGCACGCGCGCTGACTTCAACACCGATCAGGGCCGCGCGAACGATACGACTCGCAAGGACGAGACGCTGAAGAGCGGAGCCCAGATGGTGAGCACGGACTTTCCTGTGAGTGAGCCTGCTCCGTGGACTGGCTATACGGTGGGACTGCCGGGCGGAGTTGCGGCGCGGTGTAATCCGGTGAATGCCCCCAGCGGGTGCAAGGATGAGTGGGTGGAAGGGAAGGGACGTTGACGGGTGGGGAATTTCCGAGGGGCCCGAGAAGAAGTCGTGGAAAGAGATCTTTGCCCGGCTTGATGCGGCTGTGGTGCGAGAAGATTTTCTGTCGGATCGTGACAGGAGAGTACCGCAGGAACGCGTTGTCTGTCGAGGCTGAGATCCTGGCCTGAACGCTAACAGGCATTCCGATGATCAGGAAAGCTGAAGCGATTCCAGCAGGCATCCGGGCGACCGGCCTCAGTCGCGATTCGCCAGAGCAGTTGTCACTTAGATGTATTCTCAATCCGTCATTCTGAACGCAGTGAAGGATCTCTGTATTTTGCCTGTGGCGTCTCCAGCGCTCCGGGCAAAATACAGGGATCCTTCGCGTTGCTCAGGATGACGACGTTTTTACGACTGCGACGAAGACCTCTTAACAGTAAACCGCCGCGAGAACGGCTCTAATGCGTCTCGGCTGGCTTCGGCTTGCCCCAGATGCTGTCCAGGAACAGATAGCGTTCGCGGTGAGCGTCCGGTTTGGCGGCGCTGTTCTTGTCTAGGTGCATCACTTGCCACTCGGTGGGTCCATAGGTGGGCCACTTGGGCAGGCCGGAGCTGTTGGGGTCGCCGGTGCGGGCGAAGTTGGTCCAGTAGGTCTGAATCTCGTTCGAGAGCTTGCGGTCTTCAGGCCGCCACATGGCCTCGGGGCGGGAGTCCAGCGTGCCGAAGACATACTCGATGTCGTCGGAGTGGAAGGCTCCGGCAGAGGTCGTGTGGAAGCGGTCGCCGGGGTTGCCGAGGGCAAAGTAATAGCGATAGACGGGAGCCTTGCCGGTGGCGACCTGCTCTTCGAGCCACTTCCAGGTGGAGTAGGCGATGAACTTGTCTCCGGCGTAGTCGGCAGCGGAGTTGAGGGCTTCGGTCTCGGTGGCATTGGGATAGAGCTTGAGGAACTCTGCCGACTGTGCGTGGAAGTCATGCTCGGCATCGACGGCGAATCCGGCGGCGGAGAAGGTGTTGAGGCTGCCGGCGATTCCTCCGCGGCCCTCATCGGCGTTCCATCCGGCGAGCGTGGGGACGTGCGCCTCTTCGCCTGCGGCGTAGATGGCGGCGACGGATTTGGGAAGGAACCAGCCGTCAATGTCGGGGCCAAACCGTGGCGTGCCACCGGGGGCGCGAAGAGGACGCATGATGTCTTCGGTGGAGAGGCGGCGCAGCTTCGCGAGGTCGCTGGTTCCGTAGAGGGTGACCGCAGCGGCGGAGTCGATCTTTTCGCGCTGCTCACGCGGAAGGTCAGCCGGGCGTGAGGAGGCGATGGCGCCGCCGCTCTCGCCGATGGCGTGCTTGATGAGATCGCGCGTCATGGGGGAGGCCATGTGGAAGTTGACCGAGAACGAACCTGCGGATTCACCGAAGATGGTGATGTTGTCAGGGTCGCCACCGAAGGCGGAGATGTTGCGCTTGACCCACTGAATGGCGGCGTTCTGGTCCATCAGGCCGTAGTTGCCGCTGGCGTGGTGTGGAGACTCGGCGGTGAGCTCCGGGTGGACGAAGAAGCCGAAGATGCCGAGCCGGTAGTTCATGGAGACGACGACCACGTCTTTGCGCGCGAGGAACTGGCCGTCCTGGCGGCCCTCGGAGCTGGCTCCGCCCTGCAGACCGCCGCCGTAGATCCAGACCATGACGGGCAGCTTACCGGGTTGGGCGTTGGCGGGTGTCCAGACGTTGAGGGTGAGGCAGTCCTCGGAGGCGCCGGGGTCGTGGAACATCATGTCGCGGAAGATGGAGGCCTGGACGCAGTGATAGCCGAAGTCGTGCGCGGAGCGAACACCGGTCCATGCCTCAGCCGGTGCGGGCGGTGCCCAGCGCAGGTTGCCGACCGGTGGTGCAGCAAAGGGAATTCCCTTGAACGCCATCACCTTTCCGTCGGTCGTGGCTTCGCCTTCGACGGTTCCCTTGTCGGTCCGGATCTGTGCGGGGATGGCGGCGAAGACGGCGGTGGAGGCGAGGAGCAGGGCGGCGGCTAGGAGTTCGCGACGGAGAAAGGACATGGTTTGGTCTCGGGGAAATGGTAGTACAGATGGGGTGGAGCGGTGAGGCATCGGCGCGAAACGGCTTAGTCTCGCTACTTCGACACTGCGCCAGCTTGAATGGCCGTGAGCAGGGCATCGTGCCTGAGTCGATTCTTCTCGCTCGCTTCGAGTGCGGTCTTGCCGTCTTTGTTACGGAGATTGGGATCGGCTCCGTGGCGAAGGAGTAGCGGGATGGAATCGATGTCCTCGGTGGTGAAGAGCGGTGTGTCGCCGTCTTTGTTGCGGGCATTGACGTCGGCGCCTAGCTCAATGAGGGCGGCGGTAACGTCCTTGTCTCGGGGAGTATGGAGCGCAGTGTTGCCGTCTCCGTAATGAATGTTGATGTTGGCGCCGGCTTTGGCGAGGATACGGACGCACTCGGCGCGGGCACCTTCGGGGTTGTCGCTGTATCGCCAGGTGGCAGCGATCCAGAGTGCCCCATCGACATCCTGGTTTTTGAGTTCGAGTTTTGGTTGGTAATGGAGGATCTCGCGGATGAGATCGGGATTGCCGGACTTGGCGGCTTCTGTAAGGATGCTGCCGGTAGTGGGATAGGTCAATGTAAAGCCGCTTGTTTCCGGCACGATAATTTTGGATAGGTCGGCGTTGGGGTTGGCTCCGTAGGCGAGGAGAGAATGCACCGACGCGAGGTTGCCGTCCGCGGCAGCACCGGCAAGAGCGAGGTCTTTGTCATTTTGGTCGTCTTTGCTGGCTTTGGCAGCGATGAGGACCTGAAGTGTGTCGGGATGCAGTGCTGCTGCGTGGAGCCAGGTCGCATTGGCGAAGAAGACGGGCGCAGAGCTACCCTCCGGCTTCGGTGGAAGTGGCTGAAGCGGTACACCTGCTGCGAGAAGCTGCTGAACGGTAGCAGTCTGGCCTTGGACGGCTGCTCTCTTTAGTACAACCTGTGCTTCTACGGTGTGAAAGTTGTACTTCTCGGTTTTGAGCTGATCGACGAGACCGTCAGCGCCTTCGATCCAGCGGCTGGTGCGGGCGAAGTCGTCGACAGCTTCTTCGAGGTCTTCAGTTACAGCCGGCATGCCAACGAATTGACCGCTGTAGTCCTCAACCTTCATCGACTGACCATCGATGTCGATAGAGAGCGAGTCGGTCGGGGACCAATTGGTGGTTGTGGTGTTTGCGGCGTAGCGTGGGCTCATGGAGTAGAAGTCGGCATCGACAAATCGCTTCGCCAGTTTTCGTACGGCATCCGGGTCGGTCTTGTCGGTGTGCTTTCCGTCGGCGACGGTGAAGGCGTGACTCTCGTAGACGATGCCTGCGTTGGTAATGGTTACGGAGTATGCGGGGTCAGGGCCATAGAGGCTATGGGTGCGCTCGAGCCTAATCGCGATCCTCGAATCAGGTTTGATGGGGGGCGGGGTGACGTGTGTCGCAGGCAGGCGCTCGGGAGGGACGACGTAGATGTCTTCCTCGACTTCGACGGGTGTGGGCTTACCGTCTTTTTCGAAGGGGATGTACTTCCATCGGTAGACCTCATTCTGCAACTGAGGCCAGAGAGTCATGGTGTTGTTGCTGCCGGTAGCCTGGACGCGGGTGACATCGCCGGTGGGAGAGATGGTGAGGGCGAGGTGGAGCCGAATATCGCCACGTCCGCCACCTTCGACGGGTATGATGCGACGGTGGGGCTTGATCACGTGGGTGCGTGCTGTCTGGTAATCGACGTGAGGCGGTGAGGGCATTCTCTCTCCGTTGGAGAGGAAGGCGACCGTGGAGACGAACAAGGCAGACACTGACAGGAGCCGTGGCATGCTGAGCATCGTATAAAGAAAGACCCCTCGTGACGCACTTTTGTTCACGATGGATAACAAATTTCAGTGGAGGAGAACCATCATTCCGGATATGGCACGCTTTGGCTCAGAC
Organism: Edaphobacter sp. HDX4; assembly: GCF_036877565.1. Lineage (NCBI taxonomy): Bacteria > Pseudomonadati > Acidobacteriota > Terriglobia > Terriglobales > Acidobacteriaceae > Edaphobacter > Edaphobacter sp. HDX4. Next base: position 45,064 of record NZ_JAEDXW010000012.1, on the reverse strand, counting down.
GGCGATTTTCGCCGGCTTCGGCTCCATCCACAGCTTGCCTGCGGCTGCGAGCAGCAGGACGACGATGGCGCAGAGGGCGAAGATCTGCCGGACGGTGATGTAATTCGTCAGCAAGCCGCTGAGGACAAGGCCGCCGATCTGCGCGGTGAAGATGATGGACATAAACGTAGAGCCGACGCGGCCCATCAGCTCCGGCGGAGTCGCCTGCTGGAAGAGGGTCTGCGAAGGCACGATGATTCCGGCGACCGAGAAGCCGATGATGAGGTTGCCGAGGATGGTGGACCAGACGTGCGTAAGTATTGTGAGGAAGGCCAAGCCGACGGCGATGCCGCAGAGCCCGCCATACACCTGCAGGGTGTCTGAAAGTTTTTTGCCGAAGGCGTTAAGGCCGTTGATGCCAATCAGCATGCCGAGCCCGATCATAGCGGCGACGATGCCGAAGGCGCGGGTAGACGCGTGCAGTGAGTCGCGCACGTAGACGGCGATCAGCGGGCCAAAGCAGCCGAGGACGAACATTCCCGCGGCCATCGCGAGGATGACGAAGAGCAGAGCAGCGTGGTGCAGGATAAAGTCAATGCCCTGCTTCATGTCGCGACCGATCTTCCCGAGAGCGGATACGTTCTCTGAGGCCTGAGCTGCCTTCGGTTGCGCAGCAGCGGCGACGAAGGTGAGCGACGCGATGAGCAGTGCCGACCCGCAGAAGCTGACGGCATCGAGCACATAACAGCTGCTGGGACCGAAGGAGGCGACCATGAAGGATGCGATGGCCGGACCGATGATGCGCATTCCGAACATGACCTGCTGCATGAGCGCATTGGCAGAGCGCAGGCCGTGGAGAGGAACGGCGGAGCGAATCGCGACTCCCTGGGCCGGGCTGAAGAAGCTGGAGACGATGGAGATGGCCGCGAGAATGATGTAGAAGTGCCAGGGCTGCCGGGCAAACATGAGCAGAAGAACAAGGCCTGCACGGATGGAGTCGCTCGAGACCATGGTGGGCTTGAGCGGCCACCGATCGACGAAGACTCCGGCGAGGACGCCGAGCACGGCGATAGGAAGCATGTAAGCGATCTGCACGCCGGTGACCTGCTGGGCATTTGCGTGCAGGTTGAAGGTAAGGACCCCGATGACGGCGAAGAGGGCGAGGAAGTCTCCGAAGACGGAGACGATCTGCGCGTACCAGAGACGGCGCAGCATGGGGTAGCTGAGGACCTCGCGCATGGAGAGCGGCGCGGGCAGCTCGGGGTCGATGGGCGGGGTTGCTGGCTGAGTGGCAGCTGTGCTCATAGGTGGATCGCGGAGGCTCCGGGATTGGATGGCGAGAAGAGGAAGAAGATTCGATCGTTCGGGCCGCTTCGTAACTTTCTACCACCAAATTTTGACGCGGGACAATCTTAGGGTGCTTCCCCCGTCCTCAGCAACGGGTGTATCTTCGCTAATACTTATGCGTATCGAGAAATTGAAGCTCTTAACTTCCTTTGCCGCCCTGACGTTTGCCGCCACCCTTTTCGCACAGCAGTCCGGCGCTCCTGCTGAAAATGCCACGATGAAGCATCAGGACACGGAGGTCTACTCCCCCGTGCCCCCAGTCGTCACGCCGGGCGCAACGGATTCGCAGCCACCTTCGGACGCCGTGGTGCTGTTTGACGGCACGAACGAGGACCAGTGGGTCTCCGCCCAGGACCACACGCCTGCAAAGTGGGTCGTGCACGACGGAATCCTGACTGTGAGCAAGGAGAAGGGCGTCGGCAACATCGAGACCAAGAGGAAGTTCAAGGACTACCAGCTCCATATCGAGTGGAGGATTCCGGCCGACATCACCGGAAGCGATCAGGCGCGCGGAAACAGCGGCGTCTTTCTGGCCTCGACCGGACCGGGCGACGCTGGCTACGAGCTGCAGGTGCTGGACAACTACAACAACAAGACCTACACGAACGGCCAGGTGGGCAGCATCTACAAGCAGGGCATTCCGCTGGCGAACCCCGCGCGCAAGCCGGGTGAGTGGCAGACCTACGACATCGTTTGGACTGCACCGCGCTTCAAGGAAGACGGTTCGGTCGACACGCCGGCCTATGTGACGGTCTTCATGAATGGCGTGCTGGTGCAGAACCACTTCCAGCTGAAGGGTCAGACGCTGTATATCGGCAAGCCCTTTTACAAGAAGTACGACGAGGCTCCCATCAAACTGCAGGCGCATGGCGATAAGAGCGAGCCCATCAGCTTCCGTAATATCTGGGCGCGGGACATCAAGCCACTCGAGTAACTGATCAGCAAACGAAATTCCTGGAGGGCACGGCAGATTCCGTGCCCTCTTTGTTTCTGGAGAGAATGCTACTTGACCGGCCAGCTGGTCTTACCGCCGTGGTGGAAGGCGAGATTGCCGATGTGGCCAGCGCGTGCAGCGGCGATGCCGGTTTCGACGGGAGCGTTCGGGTCTTTACGGCTCTTCATGCACTCGAAGAAGTTCCGCATGTGGTCGATGGTGCCGTCCTCAAAGCTCTCTTCTTTCAGGACGGGGTTGCGGTCGCCCTTCAGACCTTCGTGATAGACGCTCATGCCGGAGCGGGTGAGCTTGAGGGTGGCCTCGCTGCCACGGAATTCTAGTCCGCCATCGTCGATGGAGGAGGCCATCATTCCTTCGTAGACGACGTCGAAGCCGGGATAGCGGAAGGCCGCTTGGATAGTGTCGGGGCATTCCCAGGTCTTGTAGGTGTACTTGTCGCCGAGCATGAACGCCATGGATGGCTCGTCGGACTTCATGGCCCAGTGCACCACGTCGATCCAGTGGGCGAAGAGATCGGTCATGGCGCCTCCGCCGAAGTTCCAGAACCAGCGCCAGCGGAAGTACTTCTCGAGTGAGAAGGGTTGATCGGGCGCTCCACCGAGCCACTGATGCCAGTCGAGCTGCGCGACATCAACGGGTTTGGGGACCCAGCTGAATCCGTAGTTCTGCCACCAGTAGGTTCGCACCTGCGTCACCTGTCCCAGGGCTCCTCCCTGAATGAGGTTGACGGCGTTGCGAAAGTGGCTCCAGCTTCTCTGCTGCATGCCGCACTGCAGAACCTGCTTGCCGGAGCGGACAGCCTTCTGGAGCGTGGCCCCTTCTTCGAGCGTGTGGGTGACCGGCTTTTCGAGGTAGACATCTTTTCCCGCCGCGAGAGCTGCAGCCGCGATGCGCACATGCCAGTGATCCGGAGTGGCGATAAAGACGGCGTCGATGTCCTTATTGTCGATGACTTCGCGGTAGTCCATGTGGGTGGTTGCGGTGGTTGCGTTGGCGCGTGCCTTTACCTCTTCGCGCCGGGGAGTGTAGACATCACTCACGGCAACGATCTCAAAGGGGACGTCTGTGCTGTCAGCAGAGCCGAGCAGCTGGCGCATGCGTCCACCAGCTCCGATGACTCCGATGCGAATCTTTTCATTTGCTCCGAGGGCGCGGGTGGAGCCCAGCGCTGTGAGACCGCTGGCGATCAGAAAGCTGCGACGATTTGCTGTAAAAGACATGGCGCTCCTGTGGTTTTTTGATTCGGGAGGATGGTATCAAACGCTGCTGAACAGAGGCATCCGGGCAACTCCAGCGGGGGCTGGATTTGCCGGGACTGGCGATGTGGCGGGGCAGAGTGCATATGCGCTTCACTCCTCGTGAGTGTCGTTGCAAGCGCAGTACCTTCGTGGATAGATCGGTGATTGCACCACGAAACGAGGACAGAGTGACAGGCGGAGCGGCGCGGAGGCAAAAGATGATGGCCCCGGAATCGTTTTCGCGATGCCGGAGCCATTGTTTTCTGCAGACGGCCCGTAAGCCGAATTCTGTTCTAGATGATCATTCCTCTACGCGACGCATTACTGCGGCGCTTTAGCAACCTACCCGCAGGTTTCGGCTCCCGCGAACGGGTCTCTGCGCCTGGGCGCACCGGGCCGATACGCCATCGCCGCCTGCAGAGGAGCGGCGAAATCCCTGCCTATTTGGTCTTGCTCCGTGTGGGGTTTACCATGCCGCGTCTGTTACCAGCCGCGCGGTGCGCTCTTACCGCACCTTTTCACCCTTACCGTCGCTCGCTTACGCTCACGAAGGCGGTATGTTCTCTGTTGCACTGGCCGTCCAGAGGTCTTGAAACCTCCGTCCCGGACGTTATCCGGCACACTGCCCTGCGGAGTTCGGACTTTCCTCCCCCGCGCTCCCTTTGTGGAGAGACGCGGCAGCGATCATCCAGCCGTCTGCACCTTCAAGTGTATCGCGCGTGAGAGGCAGCGGACGAAAAGAATCGTGTTTATGCCGGCTGCTCTTCTGCGGCGTTTTGCATCTCGGCGATCACGATCTTCTTCATCTGCTCCGAAAAATCAGTGGCAGCAGTTTGCGGGTATGATAGTCCGCACTTATCCCCTCACGCGGCTCTTCAAGATGCGAGCGGCGCCGGCTATCAATTGTTTCCAGGCCCTTGCAGTCACATTTTTTTGCCGAGGATACACCATGGAAAACACCATTACCATAACCTTGAATACCCTTCACTGCAACCGCGAAGGACAGGGCTCAGGAGGATCTGCGCCGTATCTGTGGCCTGCGATGCTGTGGGTCAATAAAGACTCTGCTACTGTCGGCGTTCTTGGAATTCTCGACACCGACTCTCACACCATTCTGAAGCGTGGAATGAAGCCGGGCGATACCGTCGATATTCCGACCAAGGTCGGAATGATCCTGCGACCGTTTGATGACGATCTGACGAACCACGTCATCATTGTGACGGTTGCACTCTGGCAGGATAATGAAACCCCCGGCTATGCCGTTCAGGCAGGATATCGCGCGTTCCAGACATCCCTGCAGGACGCTGTCCAGCATAACCTGCTGCAGCTCAACTCGAGCGACCCCGACACGGTGAACCAGGCGGAGAGCGACATCAAGACCGCTGTAACGGAAGGGGTGACGAAGGGTATCGGCGATAGCCTCTCCACCGGAGACAAGATCAAGGTTGCAACCGGCATCATCACCCTGGACAGTCCCATTGATAGCTCATCGACATCCTTCTCAAATCTCGTAAATACGGCCTTCACCATCTCGTTCGGAGGCCCGCTGGGAGGGCGGTTACTCTTCTATCGCGATTACACCCGCAACGGAACAGGCGATGTCGACACACCGAGCGTCATCGGGCTCGGAGGCTGGGCCGGTTTCAAGTTTCTCTTCTCCGGCGGAGACGGAATCATCTACGCCGTCGATCCTCAGGGGCAGCTGCTCTTCTATCGCGATAACACGCAGAACGGGACGGGCGATGTCGATACACCGAGCGTCATCGGACTTGGAGGCTGGGCTGGCTTCAAGTTTCTCTTCTCCGGCGGAGACGGGATTATCTACGCGGTCAATCAGCAGGGCCAGCTTCTCTTTTATCGTGACTACACCCGTAATGGAACAGGGGATGTCGATACGCCACAGGTCATCGGCCAAGGTGGCTGGGCTGGTTTCAAGTTTCTCTTCTCCGGCGGAAACGGAATCATCTATGCGGTCAATCAGCAGGGTCAGCTGCTCTTCTATCGTGACTACACACGCGACGGGACAGGGGACGTCAACACGCCGCAAGTCATCGGGCAAGGCGGCTGGGCCGGTTTCAAGTTTCTCTTCTCCGGGGGTGACGGCATCATCTATGCCGTCGACCAGCAGGGCCAGCTTCTCTTCTATCGCGACTACACCCAGAACGGCACCGGCGACGTCGACACACCGCAGGTGATCGGGCTGGGCGGCTGGGCTGGTTTCAAGTTCCTCTTCTCCGGGGATAACGGCATCATCTATGCTGTCGAACCCGTGCTCAGTCCGAAGGATTCTTATGAGATCGCCGGCAACCTTCAGATAGAGGCAGTTGTCTGTGTGGATGAGCGCGCGGCAGTAAGTTCGGCGACTGCTGATGTGCAGTCGGCCAAGCAGATCGTTGCCTCTCTGGAGGAGGAGTTTCTAAACGCTCCGGCTTCACAGAAGGCGTTCCTTCGTCAGCAGATAAGGGAAGCGCAGCAGGACGAGGCCGCGGCGGAACAACGATTATCGGCAGCGAAGCAGGCGCTGAATTCGTGCCTCGCCCGGAACCCGCCTCCGCGAAGAAAGCCTCATCCGGTTGCCGTCGGATAGCTGAGGCTACGTTTTCACGTACCGAGATGAGGAAACGTGCCGATGGGGGAGAGCTGCGGGGACTGAGTGCCCCCAGTGGGCCTCTCAGCTCTTCCACTCGGCAGGGCAGGAGTGAGGCGCCTGTGACTGCTTTCGACATGGAGGTGCGAGCGATGATGTAGACAGACTACTGCCTTGGGTGTAGCTTCTCTACATCCTCCAGGAGGGTCGAGCCGAATGGCGCCTAAAAAAAAGTACAGAAACAGGATGGAGCTGCTGCAGGGAACGCTGGACATGTTGATTCTCCAGACGCTGCAGTGGGGGCCTCAGCATGGCTATGGCATCGTTCAGGCACTGCGCACACGGTCGGGAGAGGTGCTGCAGGTGGAGACGGGTTCCCTCTACCCGGCCCTGCACCGGTTGGAGCGACAGGGGTGGGTCTCCTCTGAATGGAAGCAGACCGAGAGCAATCAGCGGGCGCGTTTCTACCAGATCACGGCTGCGGGCAAAGAGCAGCTGACCTCCGACCACAGCCGCTGGCAGCAGATGGTCGAAGCCATCACGGCAGTCATGCAGGCCACCTCCAACGGAGGTGGGAGATGAGATTCTGGCGACGCAGGGCCGATGACATCGACGAAGAGATTGCAACGCACCTGGCGATGGCCGCGACGGAACGGGAGCAGCGGGGCGAGTCGCCTGAGCAGGCGCTCCGGGCTGCGAGGCGCGAATTCGGCAATGCGCTGCTGGTACGCGAGACGACGCGTGGAGTATGGGTAAGCGAACGGATAGATCATCTGAAGCAGGATTTCCATTACGCGTGGCGCCAGATACGCCGATCGCCGGGATTTTCGCTGACCGTAATTGCCACCCTGGCCCTGGGGCTGGGAGCGACCGCGGCGATGTTTACGGTGGTGGAACGAGTCCTGCTCGAGACCCTGTCGTATCCCTCACCGGAGCGCCTTGTGTTGCTTAACGAGTCCGGAAGAAGAGGCGACCGGGAGTTAGTACCCTTACCGGATGTGGAACAGTGGCGGCTTCGGAGCCGCTCTTTCGAGGAGATCGGCTTTTATACCTCTGCCCGAGGACGGGCCTTTCTTGAAGGAGACGCGTCGGCGGAGCAGGTGGGCCATTTCCTGGTGAGCGCGAACCTGTTTTCTGTCCTTGGCGTGAGTCCGGCGATCGGAAGAGGCTTTGCGAGCAGCAGTCAGAATCGGTTTGCCCGTGCTGGGGATGAGAACACAATCGTCCTGAGCGATGCCGCGTGGCGCGATGCCTTTGGCGGAAGAAAGGACATCCTGGGCAGGATCGTACGGATCAGCGGTGACCCCTATACGGTAGTCGGGGTGATGCCCCGTGGATTTGCGTTTCCCTGGCAGACCTCCAGGCCGCAGGTCTGGACGGCCGTGCCTCTCCGAGAGACCGACGACAGCCGGTTGAGTCCGGCGACACTTTACATTCCAATTGCACGGCTGAAGCGTGGTGTGAGTGTTGCGGGGGCAGAGGCCGAGATGAAGGTTGTTCAAGCCGACGTAGCAAAGCTGTACACCGATCCCTATGCCAGAGACCTGGTTACATCGGCGACGGTCAAGCTCTACGGCGAATCGCTGGTGAAGCCTGAGGTCAGGCGGGCTCTCCTGGCGCTGTTTGGGGCGTCCGGCGTGCTGTGGCTCATCGCTTGTGTGAATGTGACCGGCCTGCTGCTGGCGCGTGCGGCGGTTCGCCAGCGTGAGATTGCCATCCGAGGTGCGCTGGGCGCAAGCCGGAGGCGGATCGTGCGCCAGCTGATGATCGAAGGAATAGTTTTGAGCGCTGGTGGTTCGTTGCTGGGACTGGCTTTGGCGGTGGGGCTACTGAAGGTCTTCGCCCATAACCTCGCCACGGAGCTTCAGATTAAGGGCGCAATGCCGGATGGAAGAGTGATCGCAGTGCTGTTTGCTCTGACGGTGGGGAGCGCAATCCTTTCCGCCGTGTGGCCCGCGGTCGCGAGCGCTCGAGCGTCGATAGAGCCTGCCCTGCGTCAAGGCGGGGGTGGCCGCGCTGGGCAGAGCCTGGAACAGCACCGCCTGCGCTCGGCGCTGGTGGTGACGCAGATTGCGCTCTCGCTGATGCTGCTGGTCTCATGCGGGCTGTTGCTGCGGACGATCTACGCGCTGCGCCATGTTCCCCTGGGGTTTAGGACGGACCATATCCTTGTGGGGAGCATGGCGATCCCGTCGTATCGGTTCGCCGGGCGGGATCTGATGGAAGATCTCTACGGCCCGCTGCGGGAGCGGGTCAAAGCTCTGCCCGGCGTGGAGGCGGCAACGCTCATGACTGAGGTCCCGCTGGGGCACACCTTCAATGTGGTTTTCTCTTTCAGTGCGGAGGGCAACAGCGCCGATGCAGTAAGGAAGCGGGATTTCCGGGCGCAGCTTCGAATCGTGGGTCCCGACGCCCAGAAGGTCTTCGGTTTCAAAGTGCTGAAAGGGAGATTCTTCAACGATGGGGATACGGCGGGCTCACAGGGAGTTGTCGTTGTGAACCGGGCCTTCGTGAAGGAGTTTTCGCAGAGCAATGATCCTGACAAGGTGATGGGGCAGCGCCTGATGGATCTTGAAAAGGGCCGGCCCGCGATTGTGGTTGGTGTGCTGGACGATACGCGTCAGGTCTCGGTGGCAGAGCAGTCTCGGCCGGAGATGGAGTTCTATCTGCCGCAACTGAAGCCGGACAGCAATCTGTACAAGAATGTCGAAGGCATCGCGATGGATCTGGCCGTTCGTACGCAGCGGTCCTCGGGGTCCATCGTTCCGGAGTTGAAGGAGCTGATGCGCAAGGCGAGTCCGGAGTTGGCGAATACGGAGTTTGTCACCATGGATCAGATCGTCGAGGACTCGTATGGCAACCAGCAGATCATGGCGCGATTGCTGATCGTCTTCGGCGGGGCGGCGCTGCTGCTGTGCCTCTCAGGGCTTTACGGTCTGCTGACGCAGTTGGTGGCTCAGAGAACGCGCGAGATCGGGGTAAGGATGGCACTGGGCGCCGATCGAGGCCGGGTCATCTGGATGGTTCTGGGACAGGCCGGTCGTATGCTGGCCGCCGGAGCCCTGACCGGGCTTGCACTGGTGTACTTTACCGGGAGACTCGTCGGGGGATTTCTTTATGGGGTTGGGGCATACGACGTCTGGCCCCTCATAGCGATCTCCGCTCTGCTTCTGGCAAGCGGTCTGGCCGCAGCCTATGTCCCGGCGCGGCGGGCGGCGGCGATCGATCCCATGGAGGCTCTCCGGGCTGACTAGGGAAGACTTTGCATCCGGGATAGCGTCTAAACTTACGAGCGATGAGATACCGGATACTGAGCGCAATCACAGGGGCGACGATCGCGGCCGCGACCGTCTGCATGGGGCAGACGCACAAGGTCGCTCCGCAACCTGAAACTGTTGTGCGGGCCGTTGGAGTCTATGAGTGGACAGGCGACCTGTCCAAACCCTCGGGAACCCGCTTTATGCCTGTCACGGTCTTTATCAATGGCGACCTCGAGGATGCCGGAATCTATAAGCCTCAACCGGTTCCCTTTGCCCTGGACCCGGGGAATGTCTATGAGCTTCAGAATGCGGGACTACCCAAAGGTACCGTCGTGCTGGAGTCCGCGATCCATGCAAAGCTGCCGGACGGTGCTCCCGGCCCTGCCTTCGATGAGGGGTGGATGGGGTATGGAAGCTACAAAGCTCCCGCGGCTTCGAGGCATAGCGCAGCGCTGAGGCCTTCAAAGAATCTCCCGGTCATCAGTGTCTCGGGCGGCGACGGAAGCAAGCCGCATCTGGGAGACAAGACCGGGGATGCGGCGGGCAAGAGTCCGGATGCGGGACGGTCGCAGCCGAGTTCCAAGCCGGACGCGAGCGGAGGGGATGGACAGGCGGCTCCCGATCCGGACCGGCCTACGATGCACCGTCGGACCAGCGCTGACGATACGGCTTCAAACGCGGGTGGCGGAGACACGGGATCGGACCATGACGCGGAACGGCCGACGTTGAAGCGGCGTTCTCCGGAAGAGGAGAAAGAGGCGCAGCAGGAGAAGAAAAAGAAGGAGGTCGCGACGGTGACCGGAACGGGATCACTGAACGACGATCCGGACCGGCCACGGCTCCATCACGGTGGGGAGGAGCACGAGGATAACGAAGTGCCCAAGTTGAGGGGGGTTCCTAAGGACATGCACCAGATGGTCGCAGTTTCGGACGCAAAGAACCGCGACCCGCATCCGTTCGCCCGGCCATGGGAAGACTCCAATGAGCATGCAGCGATTCTGGGAAAGATGCAGGCGTTTGCCCGCGTCAAGCTGGCAGCGTATGGCGTAGTTCCTGGCGTCACTCCAGCCTCCGCAGTGGTGGGCACGTCGGCGGCAGGCGCTGGAAACCCGACCACGGCTGCAGCGGCCACAAGCGCACCCGACAGCGGTCCTCCTACCCTGAAGCGGGGAATCCCCAAGCAGTCGACGGTGACGACTGCCACACCGTCTCCGTCTCCGGCTCCGTCTCCGGCGAAGAGCACAAAAGCTGCAACGGGCTCGTCAGCACACGCACGCAGCAAGATTCGGCACGGTGCACCCGGCGGCCCTGCCCCGGTTACCCTAGCTGACGAAGATCTGAAGGGATACACGCTGAGCTATGGGGGGGCGGCAACCTACGTCTACATGGCCCACACGGTCGAGACCGGGTCGGTGATGCGATATGTAACTATCGTTGCGCAGGACGATGGTATGGGTCAGCTTAAGGTCGCACTTGCGAGCGTGACCGATGCGGCTCACCTGGATCGCACGCCATGGATGCGGCTGATCGACGCGGTCGATGTCGAGGCGAGCAATCGTGCGAGTCTCCTGTTCGAGCTGCGCGGCCAGAGCTCGCGCCAGTTCGCCTTGTATCGCGTCATCGCAGCCAAACCGGAGCAGATCTTCCTGACCGGAAATCCAGCGTAGCCTGTAGCAGGAGCACGCGAGGGGAATCAGTTCAGCACGTCTCGCGAGCCTCTGGTTGACTGGTTGCAGCAGGAATTTCGCAAGGAGAGATCACCCATGGCAACGATTGCCCTGTTTGGGGCGGCTGGAGCGATAGGAAAGAGCCTGGTCGAGGCACTGAAGCAGCGGGGCGAAACGTACCGGGTGGTCGGAAGGGATCGAACCAGGCTGGAGCAGGCCTTTGGCCAGGACGATAAGGCAGAGATCGTTGTGTGGGATCCGGAGGATCCTGCCTCTGTACGGGCCGCCGCTGCGCGAGGCATCGATACGCTGATCTATCTGGTGGGCGTGCCTTACAACCACTTTGAACTGCACCCGCCGACGATGCAGAAGACGCTGGATGGCGCGATTGCAGAGGGTGTTCGGCGCGTGTTGCTGATCGGTACCGTGTACCCCTACGGAACCCCGACGATGCAGAAGGTGACCGAAGAACACCCGCGGAATCCGACAACTTTCAAAGGGAAGATGCGCAAGGAGCAGGAGGAGCTTCTACTGGCTGCCGATGCGGCAGGGAAGATCGAAGGAGTGATCCTGCGATTGCCGGACTTCTACGGGCCGGGTGTGGAGGCAAGCCTTCTGGATGGAGTGTTCAAAGCGGCGGCCTCCGGAGGCACGGCGGATATGATTGGCCCGATCGATACGCCCCACGAGTTTGTGTACGTGCCTGATGTGGGGCCGGTGGCGCTCGATCTGGCAGCGAAGCCTGAAGCGCGCGGGCGCTGGTGGAATCTTGCCGGGGCTGGTGTGACGACCCAGCGCGAGCTGGCAGAGATAGCCTTCAGGGTGGCGGGAAGAAAGCCAAAGATTCGTGCCGTTGGGAAGACCATGTTGCGCGTGATGGGACTGTTCAATCCGTTTATGCGCGAGCTGGTCGAGATGCACTATCTGCAGACTACTCCGGTCCTTCTGGACGATTCGGCGCTTACGAAGCTTTTGGGAAACGTGAAGAAGACACCGTACGAAGAAGGCGTGAAGCAGTCTGTGGCGTACCTGCAAAAGAAAGGCCGACCCTGAGGTCGGCCTGATCCTGAGATGACGGGATCTATCTGAGACTGGCTCGATCAAAGCTGACCGAATGCGCCGGACTGGAAGTCCTTCATGGCCTGCATGATCTCCTCGCGAGTGTTCATGACGAAGGGACCGTAGCTTGCGACGGGCTCGTTGATGGGCTCGCCACTGAGCAGCAGAAGATGCGAGTCAGCGGTAGCTTTGAGGGTGACCGTATCGCCTTCCTGACCGAGCGTCGCGATCCGGGCCTCTCCGCTGAGTTGGCCGGAGTCGCCGTTGATGGAGACATCGCCCTTGCGCAGGACAATCGCGGTGTTGTGGCCCTCGGGAACGGGAAGCTCTACCTGTTCACCTGCCTTCAACTCGATATCCCACACGTTGAGCGGGGTAAAGGTGCTGGCTGCTCCACTGGCGTCGTTCAGCGATCCGGCGATGATGCGGGCGTGGCCTCCTCCGGGAAAGCTGACCGTCGGGATCTGCTCTTTGGTGATCGCCTGGTAGCGGGGTTTCGACATCTTATGAGCCGCGGGCAGGTTGACCCAGAGCTGAATCATCTCGAAGATGCCACCGTTTTTCGTGAACTCGGCCTCGTGCAGTTCCTCGTGCAGAACTCCTGAAGCTGCCGTCATCCACTGGACATCGCCGGGATAGATAACCCCGGAGTTTCCGGCGGAGTCACGATGGCCGACCGAGCCCTGGTAAGCAATGGTCACGGTCTCGAACCCACGGTGCGGGTGCTCGCCGACGCCACGGCGCTTAGGAGCAGGCTTGAAGTACTGCGGACCTGCGTAGTCCAGCACGAGAAACGGGCTAACCTCAAGCTGGATCCCATTGGAGGGAAAGAGATTGCGAACGGGGAATCCGTCGCCGACCCAGTAACTGGATCCGGGGCCGTAGGTTCCGAGGACTTTTTTCTGCGTAGTGGTTGTGGTTGCCATGTGTTACTCCTCCCGGCGCCCCTTGGCGCCTGTGGGTTGCGTTGTTGCGTGAAAAGTCGAGTCGGCGACACGTCCCAGTCTCCGCAGCAGCGGCAGAAGGCTGGCACGCTCTTCCGTGCTGAAATCTGCCAAAGCGGCTTCCATCTGCTCGCGATGCCGGGTGAAGGCACACTCGATCAACTTGCGGCCGTCAGGGGTCAGCTGAATGATGCGGGCACGCCGATCGGTTGCGTCGTCATGCCGCGTGACCAGACCGCGAGCTTCAAGACGGTCGACGGCAGTGGTCATGGAGCCACTGGTGAGAAGCACCTTCTCTCCAAGCTGCTTTACGGTCAGCTGGCCTTTGTGAAGCAGAGCCTCAAGGACGCCAAAGTCGCTGGTCCCCATTCCAAACTGCGCCACGCTGCGGGTAGAGTGTGCCTCCACCGCCCGGGAAGCCTTCCAGAGGAGGAGCCAAAGGTGGACGCCGGCGAGGTCCTGTTCGTTTTGAATCGTATTCGTCATAGCTTGATATAAAGATGCTTGATATCAAGTTAAAGATTCGAAAAGGGTCTCCAACCCTGACTCCTCTCTCTCTCTCTCTCTCTCTCTCTCTGCGAATCTGGCCGTAGCAAAGCCGCCTTCGACGTCTTCGCGTCCTCGTTCCGAAGGTTTGGCACCTGCTGATAAGCCGTCAACAAACGAACGATTTTATATGAATTCAATGGTTTAGAAACTATCGAAGAGGAGCTGGAGAAGTAGCCGAGCCTCTACAGCGGTGGATGATAATCCTTTACTCGGTCTCGCATGACAAAGGGGAGAGAAAGCAACATCCCTAAAATCGGAATTAAGATGCTTGCTTCGAAGAACAGCTTAAGTCCCTGCTCAACTCCCATGTGATCCATGTGATCCTCCCGTATTCATTTGGAGCGCTAATCGCATCCAATCGTTGCAGGAGCGATGTATGGACCCCTGGGCTCCCGGAAGTCTCCACCTTCGATGAAATAAAGTACGGCATCGCACGCGCTCTGGTAGAGCTGCATGGACTGACGGGAAAACATCCCGCAGACCTTCGACATTGAGCACGAAGGCGCAGACTGGGTGGTCTTCGCAAGAATCGAATCGACTGAAGACGGCGACCTGCCCAGGACCCATGACAGAGATCCACAGAGGAGCTTCCAGAATGAAAGAATCGAACAAGTTCTCCGAATGGCTCGACAGGTACTGGACGATTCTGGTCATCATCTTCGGGATTGCGTTCACACTGTTTTTGGCTCTGTTCAAGCCTCATAACAATGGCTGGGCGAACTATTAGGCCCTCAAGGGATTCGAAACCTGATTGATCGTTAGGAGCATCGCCCGACATGGATCTACCGAGAATATTGAGCGGGTAAGTCCTTTGTTTATGCAGAAATGCCCATAAACCGAAGTGGATCAGCAAGTTAGATGAGATTTGTGTCGACAGAAGGAAAAATGTGTGTCTCCGACGCGGTCTGTGGACACATTTGTGGACACAAACGTTCGGCTTCCACGAGACCTCTGTGGACACTATAGGCACATAAATCATTGCAACCAAGGTATTTATGACGTTTTTTTTGGACCAACTGGGAACTATCTGGAACTCGGTCTATTTGCCGATGCAGAAGCTAGAGAAGATGAGCTGCAGAATGTCGTCGGCTGTCGTTGCTCCGGTCAGCCGGTCGAGAGCGTTCAGTGCCTGATAGAGGTCGACCAGAAGGACCTCGTGGGGTAGGGCGGCGGCGACCGCTTCATCCGCCTGCTGCAGCGACTGGAGGCTTTCCGTGATCGCCTGCCGCTGGCGGAGGTTGGTGACGAGCGCAGTCTCCTGCCATGAGCTTGCCCCGGTTGCAATGGTGAGGATGGAGGATCGTAGTCCGGCCATGCCCTGGCCTGTAACTGCGGAGGTTCGCACGAGCGGGAACGGAGGGTCGAGGATGAACTCCGCGGCTCCAAGGTCTAGTTTGTTCGCCGCAATCAAGATGGGGCGATTGGCGACGAGTGCCATCGTTTGCCGATCTTCCGGATGCAGCTGCGATGTTCCATCGATCACCATCAGGACCAGGTCGGCTTCGGCCATAGCCTCGCGAGACTTCGTGATTCCAATGGTTTCTACTTCATCAGTGGTCTCGCGCAGACCTGCCGTGTCGATCAATTCGACGGGGATGCCCTCGATGGAGACGCGCTCAGTCACCAGGTCGCGCGTGGTTCCGGGAGTTGCTGTCACGATGGCCCGGTCGCGCTTGACCAGACGATTGAAGAGCGATGACTTGCCGACGTTCGGTCTGCCCACAATAGCCAGGCGAAGTCCCTCATGGACGAGCCGGCCGTAGCCGAAACTTTTCTCCAGCTGGAGCAACGGCAACTGGATCTGATTCAGCCGCTCGGTGATCTCGGCCGACGGCATGGTATCGATGTCGTCTTCTGCGAAGTCCACACCGGCTTCAAGGCTGGCGATCAGGCCAATCAAACGATCTTTAACGGGAGCGATGCTGCGGGAGAGTGCCCCGCCCATCTGCTGCGCGGCGACGCGGGCCTGGTGCAGCGTGGAAGCGTCGATGAGATCGCGCACGGCCTCGGCCTGAGTGAGATCGAAGCGGCCTGAGAGAAAGGCGCGCTGGGTAAACTCGCCGGGTTCGGCGAGGCGAGCGCCTGCGTCGATTGCCCGCTCCAGCGCATAGTGCAGGAGGACAGGAGAGCCGTGCATGGCTATCTCAACGACATCTTCGGCGGTGTAGGAGTTGGGCCCGGCGAAGAAGGTGACAACGACCTCATCCAGTGTTTCGCCGGTGGCAGGATCCGTGACGTGACCGAAGCGGGCTCTGCCCGGCTCGAGCGGTTTCGCCAGCCGCACCAGACCCTCGCCGATGGCCTTGGCCAGGCCTCCGGAGAGGCGGACGATCCCGATTCCTCCCCGGCCCGGAGGCGTCGAGATGGCAACGATCGTCTCCATCTCTACAGGGACTTCCGAGGGCCTGGAGCTGGATCTGAATGTGCTCTCCATAACAGAAAGTATGGCAGACGGCGGAGAGTAGCAACATTGCGTCAAGCTGGTCGGGCCCATTCTCTTTTCAAACGAGAAAATGTTTCAGGATGTATAGGCAGGGATATATCCCGGTGATTAGAATGGGCCGGACGGAAAACATAATGTACGGAAGGAAATAAGGGATGCCACTGAAAGGTGTATTTGCTGGATTCTTGCTTGTATGTTCGATGGCGGCGACAGGTGTGGCGCAGGAGAACTACTTTACGAACTGGCCCGCGGGAACCAGTCCCCAGGAGGTCGGGAAGCACCTGGCCGATCATTTTGTGACCAGTCCGCACCAGTACACCAAGACGATCCACTACTCAGAGGTGTGCACCTGGTATGGCGCCCTCCAGTTTGCTGAGCTGACGCACGACACCGCGTTGCGTGATGCGCTGATCAAGAAGTTCGAGCCGCTGATGCCCGGGGGCGTCGAAGAGGCGCGCCGTCCGGTGCGCCATCATGTCGACGACTCCATCTTCGGCGTTGTGCCGTTGGAGATTGCCCGCCAGACCAAGGACGAGAAGTTTTTGAAAGAAGGCGTGTGGTGGGCGGATCGTCAGTGGGAGAATCCGCAGCCTGATGGGCTGTCAGCGGAGACACGGTTCTGGATCGATGACATGTACATGCTGACCATGCTGCAGCTGGAGGCGTATCGCGCGACCGGCGACAAGAAGTACCTGGATCGCGATGCCAAGGAGATGGTGGCATACCTGGACAAGCTGCAGCAGCCGAATGGCCTGTTCTTTCACGCGCCGGATGTGAAGTACTTCTGGGGCCGCGGTGATGGGTGGGTGGCTGCCGGAATGGCCGAGATGCTGAGCGAGCTGCCGGAGAATCATCCTGACCGGGCGCGCATCATGAAAGGCTACAAGCTGATGATGAGCTCGCTGCTGAAGTACCAGGGCAAGGATGGCATGTGGCGGCAGCTGATCGACAAGGACGACGCGTGGCCGGAGAGCTCGAGCTCGGCGATGTTTGCCTTTGGCATGATCAGCGGAGTGAAGCACGGATGGCTGGATG
The DNA here is from genome assembly GCF_036877565.1 of Edaphobacter sp. HDX4. Taxonomy (NCBI): domain Bacteria; kingdom Pseudomonadati; phylum Acidobacteriota; class Terriglobia; order Terriglobales; family Acidobacteriaceae; genus Edaphobacter; species Edaphobacter sp. HDX4. Next base: position 28,001 of record NZ_JAEDXW010000012.1, on the reverse strand, counting down.
CGAAGACCTACGGTCCAGCGGCCCGGAAGGCGTGGATTGCCGTTGTCGGTTATGTCGATCAGAACTACGACGTCACGCAGGTGTGCGAGGGCACAGGCAAAAAGGATTCGCTGGAGTACTACTACCAGCGCAAGCGGCGCACGGGAGACTTCCACGGACAGGCACCGGTGCTGTGGTCCGCTGATGCTCTGCTGCGTGAAGGTGTGAAGTAGAAGGTATCTGCAAGCTGATTGATATGAGCAGCTGATTCAAACGAGAAAGAGCCCTCTGAGGGGCTCTTTCTTTTTCTGCACCGCGATCTCTGCTACGGCAGACGAAATACGATACGTACCTGGGTCACGGCTGCAACCGGTCTTCCATTGAGGAGGTACGGCTTGTATCTCCACTTCCTCACTGCTTCTTCCGCTGCTGCGCGCAGATGAGAATCTCCTTGGATGACGCGCACGTAGTCGACAGCGCCTGTTCTTGAGATAACCACATCGAGGAGGACCGGCCCTTCGATCTCCATGGCCTTGGCGGCTTCCGGATAGACCGGAACCCGCGAGGAGATGAGGTTCGCTTCCATGGCAGCGGCCGGAACCCGGACCGCTCCCCGTCCTGCCAGCGACTGGTCAGGTCGCGCAGTTGAAGACGGTAGAGCGTTGGTCGGCGGAGTCGGATTCTGGGTGGACTTACTTCGCGCTGCTGGCGGAACCACGGCATCGCTTGCCTGCGAGGGCTTGAGTTCCGTGGGCTGCTGGGGGCTGGATGGCGCTGGTTGTTGCTGGCCTTGAGGCTTGGCCAGTGGGGTAGCGAGATCGTGCAGCTCCTCACCAAAGAGACCGACCTTGGTCCTGAGTGCTTCGCGAGAACGACTCAGCAGATTCTGACCGTAGCCGTAGTGCAGGGCCAGCCACGCGCCACCTATCAGCAAAATCAAAACGAGGAGAACGGCGACTCCCCATCGAACACGTGGCGTGGTTGAGTCGGTGTAAGTGGAGAGCGGAACGGGTATCGAAGGGTCATCATCGAGATCCTGCAACACGAGCCCGCGACGAGACAAGCTACTGTACGGACGGGGCGCAAAGACCACAGGCTCGCTCACAGTTGCGCGAGGAGGTTCTTCTGTGGACCGAGACCGGTTCTTCCGATCTGACTTGATATCTCTTCCGGGCCTATGGGGTGCAGAGGAGACTACTTCGATGTTTGCTGTAGAGGCGGCAGTATCGGCAGCCGGAAGAGGACTTCCCTGAACGGTCTCGGACCTCTTCTGCGGCTCAATCTCGTCCTGCGTATGCGCGTCAGTCCTGGCCGTCGGAACAGCATCGGGTGTGGCCTCAGATCGGTCGCGAGAGACCTCCCTGGTTTTGAGCTCTTCGATAGCCGCCAGCTGTTCCCGAAGCTCGCGGCTCGTCTCTTCCAGGCGGCGCAAAGCTTCCGCGATGGAGACATGCGCCTGGGATACATCCGGGACGGATGAGCTGGTGCTATCAGGAGTGCCCACATCGTGCGCGGCCGGGAACGGTTCTTCCTTTGAGGATGGTTTCGTCTCTGCAGTGACTGTGGCCGGAGTGTCGGAGACCGGCTCGGATTCCAGCGGTGATTCGACATCGACTCCAGCGAGCAGGTTCTTCAACTCGGCGGTTGCGATCTTCTCCCTTAGCGGCAACGCCGCTATCGTAAGTCCTGTCGAACCCTCAACGAGAGTGAGCAGCATCTCGTCATCACTGAGCACACCTCTTTCCCGTGCGCTCAGGTCTCCTGCCATCGCCCAGAAATCCATCGCGAAGTGGCGATCGTTCTTGAGCGCGGTCATGAAATCTCTGAGATTGCCGGCTTCTCCAAACGGAATCCGGTGCATATCACACAGGGAGCGAAACCGCGTCACTGCCTGATCGTGATTTTCTTTCTCTTCCAAAACGAGTGTTATCCTTCGGTCCATTTCTGGCACTGCCTCCGTGACACACTCCCCCTTGGTATTGGATGCAATCCGATGGTATGGGTCGACGTGCAAATGCACGAGAGGTGATGTGCAGCGCCTTCAGCAGGTTAGGAGGAGAATGGCTGCCGGCACGACGGCGTTTGTGGAAATCAGAACTGCATTCGCAGGCTTAGCTGGACCTGGCGCTCGCGCGAATTGTTTGCCGCAGAAGCCGTATACGTTCCGAAGGAAGGTACGTTGAGCCCCTCTGCCGCCACTGTCGCGCCGTCCTGAAAGATCAGCGGGGTCACGCCATTGGCCGCAGGAACTCCCACGAGAAACGCCCTTTGCTGTACGCCGGTATAGCTGATGTGGTTGGCGAGGTTGAATGCCTCCGCCGCGGCAACCAGACGCACGCGTTCCGTCATCCTGACGGCTCGGGCTATGCGCAGATCGATCCGATCTGTGTCGGGCAGGCGGAGTGTATTACGGCCCACGGTGGGCAGGTAGACGGCTCCGCCGGAGCCATTGATGCTTTCGCGGCCCCCGGTCAGGCGCGTGCCACCAAAGATCTCGTAACTGTAGGGTCTTCCGCTGGTCTCATAGAAGATTCCCGAGAGGGTCCACCCATTTGTCATGCCAGAGACCCAGCGCTCGGAGGCTCGAAATCGCGGCGCCCAGACCACACTCGCAACCATCTTGTGAGGGAAGTTGAGGCGGGAGAGTCCCTTATCGTATTGCACGGTGAAGGGATCGAACTGCGAATTGATCTGGGGTGACGCACCGGCATTCTGTCCCTGATCGATAGCCTTCGACCATGTCCAGGCAAGGTGAAACTCCAGCCCCTTGCGGCTTCTTCGCCGAGCCTCCAGGGTGAGCGCGTTGTAGCTCGCGCCGATGTCAGAGGTCAGCATGCTGACAGCGCCATACTTGTCGGTCATGCGAGCGGAATAGACGGGAATCGCGAACAGTTCGCCGTCGATTACGCCCGGGGCTCGTGTGTCTCCTTCGATCTGGAATGTTCGAACAGAGGCTGATGGAGAGATATTACGATCGACCGCACCAGACAACTGACGGTCTATGTTGACCAGATATGTCGCACTGGCGACGATGCCAGCGCCAACGCCTCGCTCGATGGCGGCGCTTCCCTGCTGGATCATCGGCGTCCGAAATCGTTTGCTGAAGATGGTGGCCGTTGTCGTTGAGGCGATCGCAGATGGAGGAGTCGAGGTATAGCTGCAGACGTAGCCGAAGCCCTGGTTGGCAACCTGAGGGCACGCTGTGATGGTGCTGGGAGTGATGCTGATGTGCGTGGAGGAGGTGGACTGTGCGGTGTTTACAAGCGCGCTCTGGATCGTCGCTCCGGGGAGGCGACCGTAATAGATGCCGTAGCCGATGCGCAGTACGCCGCTTTGTAGCCCGAAGGGTGCCCACGATACGCCGATGCGTGGGCCGAAGTTATTCCTGTCTTCCGGGAGAACACCGGTTGCACCGTAATCGCCGAAGATGGCGTCGAGGGCGGCATTTGGATGCTGCGGTAGTGGAAGCAGCTCGTATTCATAGCGCAAGCCCGCATTGATCGTAAGCCCCGGACGGAGGTGCCAGCTATCCTGCACGAAGCCTGCCCACTCCTGGGTTTGGAATGCAAGCCGCTGCTGGCCAAAGCTCTGCGTGTACGAGCGAAAGCAGAAGTTGTGCGTGGAGGCAAAGATGGAAGGACAGCCGCCGTTGGGATAGGCATGTACGTTGAAGGTGTAATCCGTTATCCAGTCGACCAGGCCACCGGCATGGCCATTGGTCAAGCCGCTGTCGTAATGGAAGGTGCCGACGGTGTTGTTAAGCGCATTCGTATCGTCATGAAGGAAGCTGGCGTCGATTCCAATCTGGATGAGATGGTGCGCGACGGCCCAGCTCACCGTGTCGATGATCTGGAACCGGTCCTCGTCCGGGTAGGCGAGCCGACCTACACCAGCGGGAGTACCGAAGGTGAGGCCGCTTGGGCCGATGGCAATCTCAGGCACAAAGCCTCCCATGCCGACGGCCGGTTCCTGCGGCAGGGGGAGCTGTGCCTGTTCGAACTGCAGATCGCTCGCATAGGCAAACCGTACCTCGTTGCTGAAGCTGGACGAAGGAGTCCAGCTCCAGCGTGCGACGGCGGTATCGAGGTTGATGTATCCGCTGCCGAGGCTCGCGGCGCCACGATCGACCACTGGAGCCCCGCGCAGACCCGCGGGTGAGGCGGAACGCAGGCGGTTGTACTGTACGCTTACGCGGTTCTGAATCGATAACTGCCAGTCCAACTTCCCGAAGTTGATAGTCTGGTCATCCCTGCGGTTCACCTTCCCTGTCAGACTGCTCAGATAGTTGAGTGCGTCGTTGACCTTGGTCTGCGTCACACCGCGATTGGCCAGCAGTGCAAGCTGCATCGGGGTGAGGCGATAGAACTCAGGATCTGCCGGTGCGCCGATTGCAGGAAACCCGCGACGCTGTTGATCGAATGCATAGAAGTAGAACAACCGGTTACGAATGAGCGCCCCTCCCAACGTGCCGCCAAACTGTTGGCGGAGGTCATGAGGCTTCACGTACTCCTGGGTGATGAGGCCGTTCGAATAATGGCTAGCGATGGAGAAGGGATTGGTTGCCGCCCATGAACTGGAACGAGCCTTATAGAAGGCTGCACCGTGCAACTCGTCGGTTCCACTCTTTGAGATGGTCGCGATGGAACCTCCGGCTCCCTGCCCATACAGCGCAGAGTAGTTTTGCGTATTGACTCGAAACTCGCGAACTGCCTGCTGAGAGAACGTATAGGCCGCACCTCTCCGTCGCCAGGACGCTGCATTGCGCCGTGCACCTCCTGCTTCTGCTCCACTGAGATCCTGGCTGCCTCTGTCGTCGCTGTCGGACATTCCGCGGGGCACCGACTGGAAGCTTTGATCGTCGGACACCCCATCAAGCGTGGTGCTGTTTTGCGTTACGGCCATCCCGCGAAAGCTGAGCAGATCTCCGCCCTGGTCATCGGGATTGGCTGCCGGCGTCAGGAGAGCAAAGCTCTGCCAGCGATTTCCGTCAACAGGAAGGTCATTCAGCTGGGATTGCCCGACAACACTCGTCACAGCGGTGCCCTGTGGCTGCTCGAGATTTATGTCATTCTGCTGGTCCTCCACGACCGTGACACTGGTCTGGACGTTGGAGATTGCGAGCTGGACCTCGAGCGAGCTGACGCCGCCAACCTGCACGGATATCTGGCTCTGGATCAGCCTGGCAAAGCCAGGCGCAACCACGGTCGCGGTGTAGCCGCCCGCAGGAACGCGCGAGAAGACGAAGCCTCCCTGCCGGTCAGACGACGTTTTGAAGGTAAGCCCTCGCTGCTTATCTTCGAGAACAATTGAAGCGCTTGCTATCGCTGCCTTCCCCGAGTCAACCACCGTTCCGCGAACAACGCCTTCAACCGCGGTTTGAGCTTGAAGTCCCGAGGAGAGAAGCACAAAGATGACGGACACGAGCAGACAGATATTCGTGGTCTTTCTTCTGACGAGCATGAGGAGAAAGGTTCTACTGCGCAACTGCCGAACGTGCATGTCTTCTCCAGCAGTAATCTATTCGCCTTATGTTCAGCATCGACGATCGGCTGAGCACGCGAGACGAACCTCGTCTTCCCGCCACGACACGCAGCGCTTCAAAGCTGGCACGGGAGAGACAGCCGCAGACTAACCAAGCTTCGCGAGCGGCGAAAGTCCCTAAAGGATGTAGACACAACAAGAAAAGGGCGGCAGCCGAAGCCGCCGCCCTGAATGCAAGAGCCAATTGTTAGAACATCAACCGGAGAGCCAGCTGAATCTGCCGCGGGCCATAGGCATAGTTCGAGTTGGCACTCGTGACCGTGCCAAACGTCGGCTGGTAGGTCAGAGAGTTGACCGTCGACGAGGGAGTAGAGCCCTGTGACGTGCTGATTTGGTAGCCAGTGCTGTTGATGCCCGTGACGTTCTGATGATTCGCCAGGTTGAAGGCCTCGCCGATCAGCTGCAAGCTGTACTTCTCCATAAAGGTGAAGTCCTTCTGTGCACGAAGGTCGAGCAGGATGGTACGAGGCATGGTGAACGTATTGCGTCCGAGGAACGGCAGATAGGAGGATGACGAGCTCGTTCCAGCGATACCCGTTCCAGCAGGAGCGAAGCAGGTGACGGCTGCTGAAGTCGGGTTATAGCAAGACTGCGGCGTTGTTCCCGTGGAGGTTGCCGAATAGGGCAGGCCGCTCTGCATCTGCAGAAGTGGCTTGAGCGACCATCCATTCGCAAGGTACTTCCAGGCAGAATCGCCATGGACTCCCGGCGCGTTCAGGATCGCCCACGCCACGGCACGGTGACGGACGTTCAGAGACGACGTACCGTAGTTGTTGCGCGGATTCGAGAATGGATCGATGAAGTTATTCACGCTTGCAGCCGTGAACTGATTCTGGCTGAAGTCCAAAGCGTGCGACCAGGTGTAGTTCGCATCGAACTTGACCCATTTCGAGTTACGGTTCGTGATATCCACATTCAGCGCATGATAGTTCGAGTTGATGTTGCTTTGGACCGCCGTGACCGAGCCGAAGCTGGGATCGATCGCGCCCAGGTTGGTGGTGCCTCCGGTGGTTACGCGGCGCCCCGCATAGCCAGTCACGTTATAGGTCGTTCCGCACTGCAGCGGACCGCAGCTGCCGTCTGATCCCGCTTTGGCGGTGTATGGGATGGTATAGGTCGCTGTGGGGTCCAGGTTGACGTTGGTAAAGTTCGGCAGCTCGCGCCCCAGTGCTCCCAGATAGCTGAGCGAAAGCACGCTCTGGTAGCCCAGGTCCTGTTGGACCGCCAGGTCGAACTGCTCTGTGTACGGATTCTGCAGGTGTTTGTCCAGATAGTAGGCGGTGCGGGTTCCCGGAGCGGGTCCTGTCGGAGCGATCTGCAGCGTCGGCAGTGCGCCAGCCGAGGTGTTGGATGTCGTAAAGCTCGGTGTCGACTGGCTGTTGGGAGAACCGGTGTTCTCGTAGGCGTTCAGGATGACTGCGTTCGGAATGCGGCCGAAGTACATGCCGAATCCGCCGCGGACCACGGTCTTCCCCAGGCCAAACGGATCGTATGCGAAGCCAACTCGGGGCGAGAAGTTGTTCTTGTCGCTCGGATGCGAGGTGGTGATATCCAGCGTCCCTGCGGACGTTCCGTTGAGACCGGCGAAGGGAGCCGGAATCGACTCGTAGTCATAGCGAACACCGAGATTCAACGTGAGTCTCGGCGTCGCCTTCCAGTCGTCCTGTGCAAAGAAGCCGTAATCGACGGTTGCCATCTGGAACTTTGCCGGGCCGAAGCCATTTGCATAGAAGGAGTAGCAAGGGAAGTTGCCCACGCCGCTGCCGGACGAGTTGCAGGTCTTGCCCTTCGACAGCAGGTCCGAGAAGTAATTTACAGTCGAGGTGTAGTTGATGTAGCCATTACCTTCGTACACATTGTTCTGTAGATCGTAGTTGTGGACGATATCTTCGCCTACGCGCAGATTGTGCTTACCGAAGAGAATGCTGGCCGTGTCTCCGATCTGCCACTTGCGCTCGTCCGGGTACGCAACGCGGAAGCTGTAGTAGGGCATTCCCATGTAGAAGCCGAGGCTGGTGTTGAGAGCAACTTCGGGAGCGAGGCCGGTGTTGTTGATCAGATTGTTCTTGGTGTACTGACTGGAGGGCTGCAAGCCTTCCCAGTTCAGTTCGCGACCATACTGGTAACGCAGCTCATTGGTGACATTGGAGCGGAAGATACTGTCCAGCTTCGCCACTCCGTAGTCGAGCTTGACGAAGTCGGTTCCGAAGGTATCGATGGCGTAGTTGTTTGTGCCCTGGGTCTGCACTCCGCCAGGAGAATCCCACCGCAGCCGGTGATACAGGAAGCTCACGTGATGCTTCGAATTGATCTGCCAATCGATCTTCGGAGTATTGATGAGCTGGTTTCCGAAGCGCGGAACTGACCCGAGATTCGAAAGCAACGATTGCAGTTGGGTGTTGTAGGCTGAGGCACCCGCCCCATAACTGGTGTACTTCAGACGCGCTGCCAGGAGGCAGGCAGCTGAATTCGTGCTGCTCGCCGTACCGCCAGATACAGCTCCAGTGGACAGGTTGCAGGTCTGCGATGTCGGCAGGGCTGCATCGGCGTTCACAAAGAAGGCTGCCGGATTGTTCGCCTTTGCGGTGCCGGGAAAGTTTCGTCGATACGCGTCAAACGCATAGAACCAGAAGAGCTTGTCCTTGACCAGAGGGCCACCCACACCAAATCCATACTGGTTGCGGTTGTCCTTGGGACGATAGGGAGAGGTGACATACTGCGAGCCCACCGGGTTTGTAGCCACAAAGGTTGTGTTGTTCGCACCGGGGACAAAGGCCGATCGGCTCGAGTTGCGGTTGTAGAAGTAGAGCTCGCCATGGAGCTGGTTGCCGCCGCTCTTGGTCACGGAGTTGACTACGCCGCCGACCGCCCGGCCGAATTCGGCGGAATAGACTCCGGTATTTACCTGGAACTCCCGAACCGCAACCTGCGAGGTTGAGTAGCCGGCGCGTGTGCGTCCGCGCTCTTCGCCGAAGAAGCCTTGGTTGTCGTCAGCGCCATCGATCTGCACGTTATTCAAAACGGCTGAGATAGCGCGGAAGCTCAGGAGGCCGAAGCCGCTGGCATCGTTCGTAACGCCTGGCGTGGTCAGAGCAAGGGCAGACCAGCGCCGATTATTGATCGGGATATTCTCAATCTCATTGTTGTTCAGGTGGCCGCCGAACTCGGGAGAGTCAAACTTCAGCACCGGAACATCGGCTGTCACTTCGACCGTGGTGTTCACATCGCCAGTCTTCAGGTGAGGGCTGAGATTGGTCACGGAGTTGACCTCGACGATGACGTTGGTCTCGCGGCGCTCCTGGAAACCGGGCATGGTGAAGGTGACCGTATAGGTGCCCGGCGCCAGCTGAGGAGCCCGGTACAGGCCCGATTCATCCGTGGTGACCTGCAGATTTGCGTTGGTCCCGTTGTTACGAATCACAACCCTGGCATTCGGAACTGCGGCATTGGTATCATCCGTTACCGTTCCGGAGATGGCTCCCTGGGTGGTGGACTGCGCGTGACTTGGGAGGCAGACTCCACCGAGCAGCATCGCTATAAATGCATGCCGCACTAAACTCTTGATCGTCATCTAGATCTCCTGAAAGACTGGACCGTTCGCGCTTTTTTGGGCGCGAGGATTCTGTCAAAACTTCTTATCACCACATTCATCAGCAAAAAGATTTAGCCATCGCGTGGATTCGCGATGAAGTGCCCTTTATCGGAAGGGTACGGCCGGACCATCGAGAGAGCTCGATCCGGATCATGATGTCGGAGTAGTTCGTTGGCTCCCTATATTCTGCGTATCTATATAGAGGTCAGGACATACTCGCTACAACGGGACTGTCTGTGTATGTGGCTAGTCTATCCCGCTGCCTGTAAACTGAATATGAAAAATGTTTATTGATGAAGCAAAAATTCGCATAAAAGCCGGGGATGGCGGGAACGGCTGTATGGCCTTCCGGCGCGAGAAGTTCGTTCCCCGTGGGGGTCCTTCCGGGGGCGACGGCGGTCATGGCGGCGACATCATGATGACCTCGTCGCTCAGCCACAATACTCTCGTCCACTTCCGCTTCAATCCCGAACATAAATCGGGACGCGGGGAACACGGCATGGGCTCGAACATGTCAGGACATGCAGGCGACCCGCTTCTGCTTCAGGTTCCGGTCGGGACCGTGGTGTACGACCAGGATAGCGGGGAGCTGGTCCACGACTTCACCCGGCCAAACGAGACCATCATTGTTGCTCGCGGAGGCCGCGGGGGACGAGGCAATCAGCACTTTGCGACCAGCGTTCACCAGGCTCCACGCGAGCATGAGTTAGGGCGGCCAGGCGAGGAACGCCATCTGCGCCTTGAACTTCGTCTTCTGGCAGATGCTGGCCTCGTCGGCTACCCCAACGTCGGCAAATCCACATTGATCTCGCGGCTTTCCGCTGCACGACCGAAGATCGCAAACTATGCCTTTACCACGCTCGAGCCCAACCTCGGCGTAGTCAAAGTAGGGGACTGGCCCCATCAGCAATCCTTTACCATCGCGGACCTGCCGGGACTGATCGAAGGTGCGCATCTCGGCGCCGGCCTGGGAATTCAGTTTCTAAAGCACATCGAGCGCACAAGCGTTATCGTCCATCTTGTAGATGTGTCGGATGCAAGTGGTCGGCCCGACCCGGTCGAAGACTTCAAGGTCATCACCGAAGAACTTGCAAGCTTCGATCCCGAGCTCCCGAAGCGGCCTACCATCGTCGTCGCCTCCAAGGCGGACGTAGCCAATCCGGATAAGCTCAAGAAGTTGACAACTTATGCCAAACGGCGCAAGCTTCCTCTCTACACCATCTCTGCCGTCACGGGTGAAGGACTGGAGCCGTTGAAGTACGCGATCGCTGAAGCAGTGGCCGAACACCGTCCTGTGATCCTGGAGACCGCCCCCGAACCTGCAGTCAAATTGAAGCCTGCCTATCCTCCGCCGGCTGCTTCTGCCCGTCGCAACCGACGCTAGAAGATTCTAAGAACGCCGGGATCGATCTGAGCCGAGCTGAAACTGCCGTTCTCGTATCTGGGTATGGTGAAATCGTCGTTGCGGAGGGTGCAACGGAGAAATCTTTACCGGAAGACGACTTTTTTTTGAATCCTTGCGAGCTTCTAAGGCAATTGCCGTACGACGGCGATCGGATTCCGGTCTTTAATCTTTTCACTGGAAATTCATTTCTCCCTATTTAGAGCACCTACAACGTAACGCAGTGCCGGTGGATTGCATCATGAGTGAATCCAGAGGACATTCCTACCGTTTTTCCGGAGGTTTTATGCGCAAGTTGCACGGCTGTCTGTTCCTCCTCCTGCTGTCTTTTCCAGGTTCGACCCTCTTCGGTCAGACCGTGGACACTTCCATTCTCGGATCCGTCACGGATCCGCAGGGATCTGTCATTCCCGATGCAACTGTGGTGGTTCACGCAGACGCAACGGGACAGGAGAAAACCGTCAAAACAACCGGTGACGGTCAATACCGTGTGCAGTATCTTGTACCGGGTCTTTATACCGTTACGGTTAACGCTGCTGGCTTCGCGTCTTCCACACGAAGTGGAATTCAGCTGGCTCTTTCACAGCAGATTCACCTCGACGTGGCTATGTCGCTGAGCGGAACAGCGCAAACAGTCGACGTGACCGCCACACAGCCTCTGCTGCAGAGTGAGAATGCAGCTCTGGGGACCACGGTCGATACCAACCGCACTGTGAATCTCCCCTTGAACGGACGCAAGTTCAATGATCTTGCGGTACTTACCCCGGGTGTGAGAATTTCGAACCCCGATAACCACTCATCCTCAACGGCTGGGTCTACGATTGCCTCAAACAGCGGTCGCGGTGACTGGGGAGCGGTTCAGGTCGACGGAATCGTCATGACCAATACCCGGTCGGCTTATGTAAACAGCTATCCTTCGGTCGATGCGATTGAGGAGTTCCGCGTCCAGACGGGAAACTTCTCCGCAGAATACGGTTTCTCCGCTGGAACCAACATCAATGTTCAATTGAAGAGCGGAACGAACAACTTCCATGGCAGCGCCTTTGAATTCATCCGCAACGATGCCGTTGACGCACGCAATTACTTTCGCAATGCTCCGCTGAAGAAGAACGTGTTGAAGCAGAACCAGTTTGGCGCCACCCTGGGCGGTCCCATCTTCCGCAACAAGACCTTCTTCTTTGCAAGCTATGAAGGCCTCCGCTCCATTGCAGAGACTCCGGCGCTCAGTAAGGTGCTTACGACTGCCGAGCGCAATGGCGATTTTTCTTCCTTCGCTGGCCAGCTTCGAAACCCATATACGGGTGGAACCTATGCAAATAATCAGATCCCGGTAAACGCGGTCTCTAAGAACATCATCGACACCTACATGCCGCTTCCGAATGGAAGCTTCGCAGGCGGGCAAAACTACTCCGGCGTAAGTGTCGGGAATCAGTCGAACAACCAGTACATCGGGCGCCTGGACCACAGGTTCAACGACCACAACTCCATCTTCATTCACTACATCTACAGCAACCGCAACTTCCCGGATACGGACGTCAATCCGAACTTCCGTTACACCGGAACGTATCCGATGCACAACGCTGCACTGCAGTACATCCACGTCTTCTCTCCGTCGCTTGTGAACGAGGTCCGCGCCGGAGTCAACATGGAACACGTCAAGCAGCTGAGTGTGCGCACGGGCACGGGCTTCACCATCGAGTCGCTTGGAATCAACGGCTTCCTCGTGGGCGGACCTAACGGCAGGCCGCTGAGCCCCAATGAAGAGGGTTTCCCTCTTCTGACGATCTCTAACTACCTCGGAATGGGCGACTCGCGCGCCTCCTCCAACCTCGACTACAGCAGAACCTTCATGGTGGCCGATAACATTACGCTCACCAAGGGTAAGCACACGCTGTTGTTTGGAGCGGATATTCGCAAAGTTGCCGGCAACGCCACAACCAACAACACTCCTTTTGGACAGGAGAGTTTTACTGGCGATGTAACGACCTATGCTCCGGCTGACTTCATGCTTGGGGTTCCGCGGACGTCGGTCACGCCAGAGGGCGTTCCGATTACGGCAGCCCGGCAGTGGAGGACCGCCGAGTACTTCCAGGACAACTACCGGATGAACGACAAGCTGACGTTGAATCTTGGCATTCGATACGAGATCTATGCGCCTCCTGTTGATACCAATAATGTCTCTCGCACGCTGGACTTCAGCCAGACTCCACCTGTACTTACACCCGCTCCCGGGCAGCGGCTCAACAATATCTGGTCCATTACCCATAAGGATATTGCGCCACGGGTGGGCTTCGCCTACAGTGCCACTCCAACGACAGTCATCCGCGGCGGTTACGGGATTACGTACTACGGGGGTCAGTTCGACAACATCAACATTCTGCAGTTGAATCCTCCGACCGCAGGAAGCCTGACGATCACGAACCCCACTCTCAATCCCATAGCAACCATCCAGACTCCGGTTCCCGCAGCCCTCTATCCAAACCCGCCCTACTTCAACGTGGTAACGATGCCGGCGGATCGGCACAGACCTGATGCGATGATCCAGACCTGGAACGGTACGATCGAGCAGCAGTTCGGCCGTGCGGTGCTGGCAACCTCCTACGTTGGGACCAAGGGGACCAACCTGGACACCAGCATTCAATACTTCAACTCGCCGCTGCCTGGCCCGGGAACTATCCAGCCGAGGCGACCCTACCCGACGTATGCACGAATCCGCGCGCTCGACTTCACGGGTGCTTCGAACTACAACGCTCTCCAGGAGCATCTGGAGTGGAGAGTTAACACGCAGTCGAACATTACTGTCTCCTATGTGTGGTCGCACATGTTCGACAACCAGGGTAACTCCACCAACACCGGAGGTTGCACCTGTCAGGACGTACGGCACCCACATGAGTGGGCGTCAGGTACGAACGATCAGCGGCATAACCTGGTGGTCGCTTATGTTTACCGTTTGCCCGACTTCGCCACGACCAAGCTTGCCGGATTGGGAGCTAACGGGTGGACGCTCAACGGTCTGATCAGTCTGGCCAGCGGAAACCCGGTGAACGTAACCCAGAGCACCGATTCACAGAACGTCGATAACCCATGGCAGAGACCAAACATTGTGGCGGGAACCAATGCATATGTCGCCAACAAGTCTGCTGTGAACGGCTGGTACAACCCGAATGCCTTTGCATTGAGTGGATTCGCCTTCGGAAACACTCCGCGCAACTACCTGGTGGGACCGGGAACAAAGACGGTCAACGTATCGGTCATGAAGAACTTCGCAATGCCATACGCAGACACACACAATCTGCAGATCCGGTTCGAAGCCTTCAATGCCCTCAACACGCCGCAGTTCTCGAATCCGAACTCCTCCTATTCGCCGACAAACTCTTCCTTTGGGCAGATCTCGTCGACGAAGATCAACAATCGCGAACTACAGCTGGCTGTGAAGTATCTGTTCTAAGCAGCTCCGAAGAACCCGAGAACGCAGCTTCGAAATTCGAGCGAGATCTCTGAACGGCAGTACAGGATGCCCCACTCATGCAGATGGCATGGGTGGGGCATCCTTTTGCACTGAAGGCCAGCATCCATCTCTCCCGACATGATTCAGGAAACCTGCATCCTAAATAAAGAGCGTCATCGATCAGGACCTCGATACAGCCAGGAGGTAGTCATATGAGTGATTCGAAAAAGTGCGCACATCCAACCTGTAGCTGCATGACACAGAAGGGCGAGGATTTTTGCAGCACCTACTGTGAAAGCATCAAGGGAACAACCGAGATTATGTGCAAGTGTGGCCACTCGGGCTGCAGGGGCGACGTTACGACTTAGTGGGCACCTGGGGAGGGTGGCGCGCTACCTGCGGAGCATCCGATTCGCGCCGCCCTATTCCGCTCGAAGCACTGCAATCGGATCGACGGAAGCCGCCTTTCGCGCGGGTAGAAAAGCAGCAAGAAGTGCAACCAGTGCAACCAGCGCCACGGCTCCTCCCAATACAAGCGGATCAGATGGAGTAACACCAAACAGCTGACTGCGCAGCAGGTGCGCTGACGCAACCGCCAGAGGCAATCCCACGAGCACACCCGTTCCTGCCAGCCGGAAGACGTCTCCGAGGACGAGGCCAGAGATTGCAGTTCGAGATGAGCCCAGGGCGATGCGGATTCCAATCTCTTTCGATCGCTGGCTCGTGGTGTACGCCAGAACTCCATAGAGCCCTACTCCAGCCAGCGCGGTAGCGAGTAGGCCGAAGGTGGTCGCCAGCAGTTCGATCATGCGTTCATTCCGGAGATCCTCATCCACCTGCGCATCCATCGTGCGCAGATTGTCGATCGCCAGCATAGGATCAATCGTGGTTATGGAGCGGCGGATGGAGGCGAACATGGTCGTTGGCGCGACATAAGTCCGAACATAGAAGTAGATTGCGCGGCTCAGGTCCGTACCTTTCGCCTGTTCCAGCGGCATAAACAGGGCTGGTCCCGCAGGTTCTCGAACCTCCGCACGATGGAAGTTTCGGACGACGCCGATTATCTCCATATCGAAGAGAGGATTTGAGGGGGCGCCATCAGCGACCCTCTGTCCAACCGCCTTCTGAGCTGAACCGAAGTATCTCTTCGCCAGTGCCTCATTCACCACCGCGACCTTCGGATGCTCCGCGTTGTCCATAGCTGTGAAACCGCGCCCAGCGATCAAAGAGACTCGCAGGGTATCGAAGAATCCGGTACTTACGTTTGCTTTGTCGATCACAACGTCTTCTTCTGGAGCCGCCTTGTAGCCCGCGAAGGTCATGTTTCCGGAGTGGGTCTGGTCAGCCAGTAGCGGACTGTTTGCCGCTCCAGTCCCTTCCACGCCCGGCAGAGATTTGAGTGCATCGAGCACACGTAGTTGTAGGGGCGAGATGCGCTCCGGAACGTAGCCCGCAAGCCGCGGCGCCAGGCCAAATCCGATGACATTGGCAGTCTTGTATCCCATATCTACCGAACGCAGCTGATCCAGAGTTTTTACGAATAAACCCGCGCCGACCAGCAGCAGGAGACTCAAACCGATCTGCGAAGCCACGACGATACGGCGGAAGCCGAGCGTTCCACTGGTGCTTGTAGACGGCTGGGTTCGCAGGGCCTGCGCTAGTTGCGGGCGGAGTAGCTGAACCGCCGGCGCGAGGCTAAAGAAGAGACTGACGATAATCGAGACTGCGAAGTTGAAGAACAGCAAGCGCTGGTCGAGCGCAACCGCAAAAGGACCAAGGCCGTCCTCACCCGCGAGCCGCTGCACCAGAAAGCGGATCACGGCTGGGGCTATCAGTATCCCTACAAGGCCGCCGCCCACACCGATCAGAAAGCCCTCCAGAAGAAGTTGCTGCACAATGCGGCCGCCGCGCGCTCCCAGCGCGTACCGCAGGGAGAACTCCTTCAATCTCCCGGACGACCTCACCAGAAGCAGGCTGGCGACATTGACCGCCGCAATGAGAAGCACCAGGAAAGCCATTCCCATGATCGCGAGCAGCGGCGTCTGGAAGCTTTTCCGGTTATAGGAAAATCCTCGTGCGGCGGGCTGTATCAGGAGATGGCTGTTCGTCAGATACTCATCGACAAATCTCTGTGAGCTTGTTCCCAGATTCCGCAGCTCGTCTGCCCGCAGAGCATGCCACAGTGGCGCGCTCATTGCCTCTGCCTGTCTGGTCGTGACGCCGTCCTTCAGCCTGCCGATGATGTTAAGCCAGCGGTCTGTGTGATCGTTGAGCCGTTTTCCTTGGCCGGGAACCACCTGGTCGAGCATGGCCATCGGGACGAAGAGCGCCGGTGTCTCACCCCAGACTGCGCTGCGAAATCCCTCTCGAGCGACGCCGACGACCCTGAAAGGCTGCCCATTGAGCGAGATCGTCTCATTGATCACCGAGGGGTCGGAGTTCATGTGCGCACGCCAGTAGTCGAAGCTCAGAACTGCCACCGGCGCTGCTCCCGCAGTCGTATCCTCTACCTGGGTGAACACACGGCCAAGCGCGGGCCTGACGCCCAGCAATGTGAAGTAGTTCCCGCTTACCACCTCAGCCTCAGCAAACTCCGAGACCTTGGCGCGAGTAAGATCCACGGTCGCCTTCGACGTGGCCAGCAGGCCCTCGAATGCCGCGTCCTTATCCCGGAGATCGCGATACATGGGATACGAGAAGTAGGAGGCTATTCCACCTCCGTGACTGCTGGTGTGGCCACGCCATGCATCGCCGGTACCCTGCAGGTAGACCAGCTGTTGCGGCTCAGTCACTGGCAGGGCTCGCAAGAGCGCCTGGTCGAGCAGAGAGAAGATCGCGGTGTTTGCCCCTACGCCGAGGGCCAGCGTCAGAACAGCGGTAAAGCCGAAGACCGGGGAGCGGCGCAACTGCCGCACGGCATATCGCAGGTCGCTCAGGATGTTCTGCATCATCGACGTCACCTCGGGGTAGAAAGCTAACCTATCAGCGTCCTTGCACGCAGACGTCCAGCGTCCCACGATGTGTTTTCAGCGATTTAGACGCGGCGATGCCCCACAAACGTGTCCGGATCTGTACTGTGTTGTCCGATAACGAACAGCATCACCTCTCTACTCCGTTCTCAAGGCCTCAATGGGATCGATCCTCGACGCTCTTCTTGAAGGGATCCAGCAGGCCGCGAGCGATATCGCCAGCAGAAGGCAGGGGACTGTGGTGAAGGTCATCGCGTCCCACGGGGTAATTCCATATAAGAGGCTTCCCGTAAGACGTGCCCCCGCCAAAGCAATGGGGATTCCGACGAGAATCGCAATCACTGCCAGTCGCAGGCCCTTTCGGATCACCATCGTCTGTACCTGTTGGGAGCGTGCGCCCATGGCCATCCTCACGCCGATCTCTTTGGTACGCTGACTGACCGAGTAGCTCATGATGCCGTAGAGGCCGATTGATGCCAGCAGGACTCCAGCAATACCAAACACAACGAAGAGAGTTCCAACCAAGCGCGGCAGGAAGAGCGCGTCATGGATATGCTCTTCCATCGTCTGAACGTTGAAGATAGCGAGCGAAGGATCAACGGAGTGGATGACATCCTGCATCGCCTTTATCAGCGGAGCGGGATCGCCCTCATAGCGGGTCATTAAGGTGTATCCATCCTGCGAGGGATCGCTCGCCACATTCTGGTAGATGGAGCGATACAGCACTGGCCGTTGCCGTTCGCCCAGGGTGCGCGATTTTGTATTCTTCACCACGCCCACAATCTCGTATCGCACTCCCGCCCCGTTTACGATGTGACCGACGGGATTTGCGCCATCGAAGAATCTCTTCACGAACTCTTCGTTGACGATTCCTACCTTCTGGGCGGAGGGATTCTCATCTCCAAGGTCCCGTCCAGCCACACGCGGTATTCCAAGCGTCTGGAAGTATCCCGGTCCGGCCATGTAAAGCTCAACCACATTTTCTCCTCGCGGCTTTGGCATTCCTGGAACCTGGAAGCCATCACTGCGATGGCCCATCGAGAGCGGAACGCCATCGGTGGTGGTTGCCGATATGACTCCCGGCAACGATGACACCCTGCCAAGCACTCCCCTCAACAGGTTGACCGTACGTTCAGGAGTGTAACGATGCAATTGAGGATCGATGGCCATCATCACTACTCCCCTCGAGCGGAAGCCCACATCTATCCTGGCCGCATGCTGCAGGCTTCGCAGGAAGAGACCCGCAGCACATAGCAGCGTTAAAGACAACGTAATCTGCGTTGCCACCAGCAGATCGCGGAGGCTCCATCGTCGGCCAGAAGACGCGAGTACATCCTCACCCTTCAGCGCATTCGAGATCCGGGGTCGCGACGCCGCCCAGGCTGGAACCAGACCAAATAACAGGCCAGCCGCAAGACTGAGAAGAAACGAGTACGCCAGAACGCGCCAGTCAACCTGTACGCTGAGGTCCATCGCAATCGGTACCGGTAAGCGGAACGACGACAGTGCATAGGTCGACCAGAGCGAGAGCAAAACTCCAGCACCTCCACCTGCAATCGCAATGAGCATGCTCTCCAGCAGCATCTGTCGCAAGAGCTGGCCCCGCGTAGCTCCCAACGACAGTCGCACCGCCATCTCGCGCTGTCGCTGTGCGGCCTGGACCAGCAACAGCGTTGCGACATTTGCGCAGGCTATGCACAGCACCAGCAAAGCGACCGCCGACAGGGCCACAAGAAAGAGCATGAACGACCGTTTGTCACGGGCCGGTAAAGAACCGGCCCGTTCCACCATCAGACCGTTGTCTTTATCGGTGGCCGGGTTCGCCCGGGCCATTCTCTCGGCGATAGCATCCATCTCTCCGGCAGCCTGCGCCTGTGTCACCCCCGGTTTGAGGCGCGCAATCGTTCGCAGCCACTGTGTCTCTCGTGATTCTTCTTTGGGCGAGTTTGCCACCAGCTCCCCGAGATCACCCAGCGGAACCCAGAACTGCGGGTCAAGGATCTGATCCATCCCATGGAATCCAGGAGCCGCCACACCCACCACTGTGTACGGGTGTCCCGATACGTTGAGCGGTTTTCCGACGATCTCCGGATCACCTTCAAACTTCTGCTGCCATATGCGGTAGCCAAGGACGATAACCGGCGCTCTCTCTTCGTCGGCAACGAATCCTCGCCCTGCAGCCATCTTCATCTGAGCCACATCGAAGTAGTTCGCGCTTGCGGCCTGACCCCAGATCCGGTCCGGCTTGCTGCCGCCGCCGATGGATGCCGGAACCAGTTCGTCATAGGCAGCTACGCCGGTAAACGATTGCGCCATATGCTGAATGTCACGAAAGACCGGGGCCGGAAGATTGTTGCAGCACTGTCCATGCTCATAGGTTCGAAGGATTGAGACCAACGTCTTCGGATCGCCAACCGGAAGTGGCTTCAGGAGGAACTTGCTCACGATGGAAAAGATGGTGGCATTCGCCGCAATTCCAATCCCGATGGAGAGCACCAGCACCGAGACCAGACCACGCATTCGCGAGAGCCGCCTGAGGGTATAACGCAGATCGGCCCACAGCCTCTCTGCACCTGCCTCCCATCCAGCGTTCCACACGCGATGCTTTATGACCGCTGCACTTCCGGCCTCTGCACGCGCCGCCCTGGCAGCATCCTCGTGGTTCGCTCCGCGGCGCATCTTTTCGTGCATCGATTCCTCAAGGAAGGATCGGAGTTCTTCGTCGATTTCGGCATTGCGCATATGCTTGTTTCGCAAAGCCCACATACCTGCACGCAAACTCTTCATCAAGCTCATGGCTATGCCTCGAGGATCTTGTGAATCGCCGCAATCTGTCGATCCCAGGTCGCTGTCTCACTCTTCAGTGACTTCCGCCCCTTCTCGGTGATCGCGTAGTAGCGGGCACGGCGATTGTTCTCTGTCGCCTTCCACTCGCCCTTGATACGCCCGGAGCGCTCCATCCGGCTGAGAGCGGGCAGGAGCGAACCTGGATTCACTCGGAACGCACCCTCACTGATCTGTTCCATCCGCAATGCAATCCCGTAACCGTGCATCGGCATCAGGCTCAGGGTCTTCAAAACAAGCATCTCCAAAGTCCCTTGCACCAGTTCTGTAGGCTCATCCTGCATGGTGAAGCTCTCCTCTTGATTGTCAAGATGTAGCCGCTTTTCCTCTAGGCCGTCAAGGGGAATGTGACGAGCGCATGTCCTTTTGTCATAAACGAGTTCGGTATCTTGTTGTCCTTGCGCGCGACAAAGAATCCAGACAACCTCTATCGCCGCATGTGCAGCAAAACAGGGTAATAGATCGGGTTCGTATCGTCGCAAATTCAGAGATCTTCGGAAGTGCTGCGCTACCCTGAGTTAAGAGGCCCTCCCATGAACCGTTATCGTATTGTATTTGCTGCTCTTATCGCTTTTTTTCTCGCCCCCCTTGCCGCTCCTGCACAGATTGCTCTCTATGCCGGTTTCAGTGGCGCTCCTCTCAGTGGAACAACGACGAACTGGGCGTTCGGGCCACTCTTCGGCGCATACAAGCAGACCGGATATGCTGCCAACATCGTCAGTATCGGTGGGGATGTTCGCGCTTCATTTCTGTCGCGCGACAACTTTCACTTCTACACCGGGGCTGCCGGTCCACGGGTGGCATTCAAGCTTCCCGTTCTCCCGTTTCGTCCTTACGTCGAAGGATTGGTAGGAGTGGGAAATCTGGAAACAGACGGCCGCAACTCCAGTAATCATTTCAACTACCAGGTACTCGGCGGCCTCGACACAACGCTGCTTCCGCATCTGGATTGGCGTGTGCTCGAATTCGATTACAGCGCTGCGTCAAGTCAGTCCTTCAACGCGAAGATTCTTACGACCGGGCTCGTCCTTCGACTCTGGTGACGAAGAGCAGAGTATTCTCGGTCGAGGGTGAGGCATGCGTGTAGCGCTCTTCGGCGGAACCTTCGACCCACCCCATCGGGGTCACCTGAGCGCGGCAACCGCAGCCGCTCAGGCCTTTCAGCTGGATACCATTCTCTTCGCGCCCGTCGGGGTGCAGCCTCTCAAAGAAGGAAGCACCGCTACGCCCTATGCAGACCGGCTCGCGATGGTGGAGCTGGTCTGCGCTATCGATCCGCGTTTTCAGGCTTCCGTCATCGATGCTCCCCGGCCTGACCACTCCCCGAATTACACCGTGGACACCCTTGCCACACTTCAGCGTCAGATGCCAGGTGCAACGCTCTTTTCCATCGTTGGTGCGGATAGCTTTCTCTCGCTTCCACAGTGGCGACTGCCGCATCGCCTGCTTGAGCTGGCCGAGTGGATTGTAATCAGCCGCCCTGGATCGACCCTGGACAACCTATCCGCCCTGCAACTCACTCCGCAGGAAGCAGCCAGAGTTCATCGCATCGACACCGTGCACGAGGATGTATCCGCAACAGAACTGCGAAGGCGCCTCTCCGCCGGGGAGGACTGTACTGGGCTGCTTACCCCGGCGGTGGCAGCGTACATTCGTCGGCATGGCCTCTATCGCGACTCCTCTGGAGAAGACGGTCTGCGGGAAGGCCCTTAGATTTTCTGCCTTTGCTTCAGGCGACTGGCATCCTGGAAGACGACCCGATACCATGGAGGATCAAGGAGCCGCATGCCCTCAATCGAAAGCAACCAGTTACTTCTGACCGCGTCTGCGGCCGCTGAAGACAAAAAAGCAGAAGAGATTCGCATCCTCGCACTGGATCCAGCGGAGAGCGGCCTGGCCGACTACTTCCTCATCTGCAACGGCACCAACGACCGCCAGAACCTCGCCATTTCGGACGAGATTGAGATACGTCTGAAGCACGAGTTCGGTGTGTATCCAAACTCTGTCGAGGGGCGACGCCAGGCCGAGTGGATCCTGATGGACTACGTCGACTTCATCGTTCATATCTTCTCGCCGGAGAAGCGAGCCTTTTACGGCCTGGAGCGCTTGCGCAAGTCGGCCACGACCCTTTCGGTCGATGAGATCAGCGCGGACCTGAAGGCCCAGATCGCCGCCTCGCGCAAGACCGCGACAAAGACTCCCACGAAGGTGGCGAAGAAGGCTGTCGCTAAGAAGACACCAGTCAAAGCGGCTCCAAAGAAGAATACGATCAAGAAGACAGCCGCTAAACCAGCCGCAAAGAAGGCTCCTAAGAAAGCCCCGGTGAAGGCTAAGAAGACAGCTTCGTCTCGCTCCACTCGATCATAATGACCATCTACCTCGGCGCGGTTACCGCTCGCGGCGGACGCTCGAAAGCGTCTGCTGCAGCGAGCCTGACCTGGGAATACGTCGAGCGAGCTTCACGCTACACAGCAGTTGAATCCATTCACTTCTCGGATGAACGCTCTCTCTTTACATGGGTTGATAAAGGGAAGGGTCGTACCGACTGTTTTGTCATTCTGCTCGACTCCGCCGGCCAACAGCATTCGTCGGAAGAGATCGCTTCCGTTCTGACAAAGCTGCGCGATGACGGCAAGCAGCGGGTTCTACTTGCCATCGGTCCCGCGAGTGGGTGGTCGGAAGACTCTCGCAAGCGAGCCAATCTACTGCTCTCACTTGGCCGCATCACCTTGCCGCATGAGCTCGCCGCGGTAGTTCTGGCGGAACAGATCTACCGCGCTCTCACCATCATCGCGGGCCACCCCTATCACTGCGGCCACTGATTGCCACGGAAGCAAAAAGAGGACGCTTCGAGAGCGTCCTTCTTTTTGGTATCGCGGCTGGATCAGAAGCTGTACTTCAACAAGAACCGCAATTGACGGCCTCCAGAGTTCGTCAGTCCATAGTTCAGGAACGTGTCGTTTCCATAGAGGGGATCGTTGATGGCATCACTGATCAAGGTTGATTTGACCGCATAGCCGGGTTGGTTGGTGAGCGCATGATTGAAGACGTTGAACGATTCCGCCCGGAAATCGACCGCGTGGGTTTCGAACAGTTTGAAGGTTCGCTGGATCGACATATCCCATTGCTGATTCGTCTTGCCATAGGTCGAGTTGCGGCTGACCGTACGACCTTGCGTGTACAGGGAAGCTGTCACCCAGTGCACCTGGTCCAGGCTGACCGGATGGCAGTCATCGGCTGTGTACCAGGCTGCCGTTCCATCGCAGTAAGTACCGGTTGGCAGGTCGAAGAGATCGCCGGGAACTGCCCACGAACTTAGCGGAGCCTTCCGATTCGCCAGTATTGGCCTGTCGTTGGCGATTCCATCTCCATTCCAGTCATAACCGATCTCTACGTTGACTGGGCTTCCACTGTAGACAGAGGTAATTCCTGAGAACGTCCAGCCGTTAACCACTGCCGCAGCAGCCTTGGCATATCCTTCCGCATGCCACGTCGGTGGGGTATAGAGATACGTCATCGAGAACACATGCCGGAGATCGAAGGCAGATGGCGCCCACTCGAGACCGCGCGGATTAGGGTACTGGCGCTCCGCATAGGTGGACCAATTGCCATCATTGGGCGTGAAGAGCTCTGATCCGGTATCCAGGGACTTTGAGTACGTGTACGTTCCGCGGAACGTCAACCCCTGTCTCAGCTTGTGCTCCAGAGTTAACTGGCCGGCGTGATACATCGAATCGTTGGTGTTGTCTTCGCGGATGATGCGGCCACGGCTGGAGATCGCCCGTGTCACGGATCCGGGAAGCGTGGGATTGAACTCCGTCGTTGCGTATTGATGGACTCCACGATTGCCGACATATGCAGCCGAGAGGACGAAGGATGCCGGCAGTTCGCGCTGAACTCGAAGATTCCACTGATAGTTCTCAGGATCGACAAGATTGGAGGCGATGACGTTCGCCGTGTCGGTCGGGAGCGGATTCTTATTCGTAATCCGGTTCAGAACGCCCGACCAGTTTCTTGTTCCACGATCAGCAGTACTGCTCCTGATCTGCTTGGAGGCTGCATTGGGTGCGCTGCCCTGAATGTTGTCGATGATGTTGGTGAAGATGTGCGAGTAAAAGAGCCCGAAGCCACCGCTGATGACCGTCTTTCCATTTGGAATGGGAGACCAGTTGAAGCCAAGCCGCGGTGCGATGTTGTTCTTATCCGGAACCTGCTTCACATTGCAGAGGAAGCACGCCGGATCATTCGAGTTGAAGGCCGGGTACCCGAGATAATTAAACGGGGCGCCGTTGTACTCGTATCTCACCCCGAGGTCCACCGAAAGATTCGGGCGCAGCTTCCAGGTATCCTGCGCATAGTAGTTCTGAGACCAGATCTCTGGGCGCGCCACGGGATTTCCAAACGTGATGGATGCCAGGCTGCTATCAGTTCCTCCAAAGTCATCGATATAGTTGGCGAGCGCGCGGTATTTCGCACCCGCGACCTGGTCGGTATACGGAACGGTGCCGTAGAAGTTGAACGGCACCTGGTCCCGAACCCGGATATCCGAGACGTCGAACCCGAACTTCATGAAGTGATTGCCGCGCGTAACGCTGATCGCGTCCTGCAGAACATAGGTGTTCTGATAGCGTCCCTGCGGAACGCTGGTCGGGATTCCATACCCTGTAATCCCGCTGATCGATACCACCGGCTCGACCGAAAGCGGGTTTGCCTGTGTCTCTGGACGGAGAAAGAAACCGAAACCAATGCGGCTCCAGTTCAGCCGCACTTCATTCAGCACGTTAGGCGAGAAGATGTGCGTCTCCGTAATTCCCGCGTTACGGGAATCTCCGGACTGCATGGTGTCGAAGCCGGGCAGTTGATCGGGAAAGTTGGTCGTATCATACGGAGTGCTCGATGGGCTTTGAATGTAACGGAGCTGCAGCTTGTCCGAGGCGGAGATGTTTACATCCCCTTTGGCGATCAGCTCATAACCGTTCGTCTGGTTGCCCAGACTCCGCTGTACACCGGCGAAGTCAACACTTCCACGGTCCGATCCCGTCGCAGGGTCAATTCCCAGTGGAATCGTCTTCGCATAGTTGGGATTGACTCCCCGAAGGGTGCCATAGGCGGCCAGGAGCGTCGCAACGCGCGGATTGGATGAGAACTGCTGAAGCTTTGCAAAGCCCGCATCAGTTGGAACCGTCAGGATACCGAGGTTGGCCGTCTCGCGGCGGTGATCCCATTGGGTGGAGACAAAGAAGAATGCCTTGTCGTGAACGATCGGACCACCGATACGAAACCCGTAGACGTTCTCGCGATACTTCGCCTTGGGGTTGCCGTTCAGAACGTCGTTATGATCGGTCGCATCCAGAGAAGAGTTGAACAATCGATCCCATACAGCGCCGTGGAACTGATTGGACCCGCTCTGGTAGATGAGGTTCGAAACAGAGCCGCCGTGTCCGAACTCCGCCGAGAACGAGTTCAGCAGGAAAGTCACCTCCTGCACTGCCTCGGTGTTCGTAGGCTGGAACGCCTGGCCGTGGATTCCCTGGTCGTTGTTGTCCATACCTTCGATCAGGAAGTTGTTATCTCTCGGCCGGGCCCCATTCACCGAGAACGAGGTCCCGTTGGTCAGGTCCACCGTCTTTACCGCGGCTACGCCCGGTAGAGTCGTCGCCAGAGCATAAGGATTCAGGCTGGAGATCGGCAGCGTCTGGATCTCTTTCATATTGAGCGTGTTGCTCAGCTCACCGCTGTCGGTACGGAGAAGTTCGGCATCAGCTGAGACATCAACAGATACAGCCGCACCACCAACCTGCAGCACGAGGTTGACGGAGGTCACGACCGAGCTGGTCACATGGGCGCTGGGCGCAGTCGTCGTCCCAAAAGTATCTGCGCTGGCCGAGATCTTGTAGTCGCCGGGTAGAACGGCCTCGATGCGATAGGCACCCGTGCTATTGGCGGTGGCGGTACGAGTATCGTTTGTCTGCAGGGAGACAGCCGTGACGGTAGCTCCCTGCACCGCCGCTCCGGAGGAATCGGTAATCGTGCCGGCGATGGTTCCTTGCGGAGTCTGGGCTGTGACAGGTAAAGCTAAAAAGCAGGTCCCCAAGAGCAACAGGCAAGTGCCGAGCCTTTGCGGGAGAGAACGAATCAGAGAGTGAATTGCGCGCATGTATATTCCTGTCCTCAGCCAGAGGGTGAAGTAATGTCGGAGGGCATTCTGGACCTGCGACCTAAATCGACAGTAACGGAAGAGGTTACTTTAGTGTTGCAGCTAAATTAGATTTAGCAATTGTATTGCCATACTTAGTACGCATTTGAGACGCGGATGTTCTTTGAAGTTGAGACTTTTAATAGGCCAAATCTTAGTGGATATGGATTTCTGGATTCGGTGTGTAAACGATACCCTAATCTCATATCTGGAGGAAGTTGAGGGTTGGATGCATTCGTTGGGCAGCCGACTTATGTTCTTATTTGTCTATGACTGAAACCTCTCGTCGTGGACTCGTACTCGTCAACACCGGCCCCGGCAAGGGAAAGACCACGGCTGCGCTTGGCACGGCACTTCGTGCTGCGGGTAATGGGATGCGGGTTCTGATCCTTCAGTTCCTCAAAGGTTCCTGGCACTATGGTGAGCTGGACGCGATCCAGGCGCTTGGCACCGCGCTGGGATCGGCCGAGGATCCGGCCATCGTCATTCGCCAGATGGGCCGAGGTTTCGTAAAGGTGGGCGGGGCCGAGACGGATCCGGAGGATATTCGGCTGGTAGAAGAGGCCTGGGGCGAGGCAGCCTCCGCCATCCTCTCCGGAGAGTGGGACCTGGTCGTCCTCGATGAGATCAACTACGCCATCGGATACAAGATGCTCGACCCCGAGAAGGTCGCCGAGATCCTGCGTCAGAGACCTGAGATGGTCAACGTGATCCTCACCGGCCGCAACGCTCATCCGACGCTGGTCGAGTTGGCCGATACCGTGACTGAGATGCGCGAGGTCAAGCATGCATACCAGAAGGGAATTCTCGCGCAGCGCGGCATCGAATTCTAGCGTCGGAGAAGTAAGCGACGATTCGGTTCGATGAGCATCCATCAAACATGAATAAACAAGTCCCATACGAGGATCACGGGCTGGAAAGGTTCGAAGGCGAGGGTTCACCTCCGATCCTTGTTGCGTCAGAGAAGCCGGGCTATGTTGAGACCAGTGGCGCCAGAATATGGTTTGCTGCGTACGGGTCGGGAACGCCGGTGATCATGCTGCACGGCGGCCTGGGCCATAGCGGGAACTGGGGTCACCAGGTAAACGCACTGGTCGAAGATGGCTACCGCGTCATCCTGATCGACAGTCGAGGTCACGGGCGCAGCACACGCGACGAGCGTCCGTTCTCGTACGAGCTGATGGGAACCGATGTGCTCGCCGTCATGGACACTCTTGGGATCGCGAAAGCTCCCATCATTGGGTGGAGCGATGGTGCCTGCACGGCGATGGTACTGGCCGCTCAACAACCCGCGCGGGTCTCCGGAGTCTTCTTCTTCGCCTGCAACATGGATCCCAGCGGGACCAAGCCAATCGATGAGCTGCCTCTTGTCGTCCGGCGTTGTTTCAACCGCCATGTTGCTGATTATGCTGAACTCTCAGCCACGCCGGATCGGTTCGAAGAGTTCCATGCGGCGGTAACCCGAATGATGCAGACAGAGCCCAACTTCTCCGCGGATGACCTCGCCCGTATCCGTGTGCCCGTCACGGTCGCGATCGGAGAGCAGGACGAATTCATTCGCCGCGATCATGCGGAGTACCTAGCTCGTACCATTCCTGATACGAAATTCGTTCTCATGGAAGGCGTGAGCCACTTCGCTCCATTGCAGCGGCCCACACTTTTCAATCAAACGATGTTGGGATTTCTTCGCGACCTGCACCTCTGAGGGAGATTCCGGCTGCAGCCCTTAGCTGCTCAGATCTCCAAGGTGCTTTGGTTTAGAAGTAAGCAAACTTTACTTCGACTGTGAGTTGCCTTGCGACGGGTTTGCCGTCAGCCATGGCTGGCTTGAAGCGGTATCCCCGGACCGCATCCGTCGCATTCTGGTCGAAGTCCGGGCGCAGGCTTCGGATGATGTGCACATCCTGCGGCATACCCTGTTGATCGACCGTCAGCCCAACCAGGCAGATTCCGCTCAGGTGAGCTTCCTTTCCTTTGGCCGGGTATTCGGGAGCCTTGCTACTGATGAGGACAGGCATGCTCAGATGAGC
>NZ_JAEDXW010000129.1:0-253 GCF_036877565.1 Edaphobacter sp. HDX4 | reverse complement strand
CCCGCCTCCGGCAAGCACGTAACCTACGGCAAACCCTCAGGTACGCTCCTCGGCGCTCAGAAGCTGCAGGTCAAGGACTTCACCGAGCAGGTCGCTCCAAAGTCCGCCACCCACCGCATCCCCGGTGCGACCGGCAGGTCCTCATGCTCTTCACCCTGCCTGACTCCGACAAACCCCAGCAGCTCTATGGAGTTCCGGTCGGATACCACGAGCAGGGCCAGTACACCTTTTACCTCGACGAGATCTTCTTCTA
>NZ_JAEDXW010000128.1:0-253 GCF_036877565.1 Edaphobacter sp. HDX4 | reverse complement strand
CTTCTTCTTCGAGCGTGTCTGAATCGTCATCGTCGGATGAGATCAGCACCTCTTCTTCTTCCTCGTCTTCGAGCAACCGGCCACCGAGATCATCGTCGTCGTCAAAATCATCATCGTCCGCGGCCGCGCGTAGTACCTGATCGTCTCATCTTCGAACATCATGGTCGCTTATCCCCTGGCTGCATTGACTTCCTGCTTCGATCGCATGCCCACTCTCGAATCTTTTGGTTCCCCGTTTGAATGCACGCAGAAT
>NZ_JAEDXW010000127.1:0-253 GCF_036877565.1 Edaphobacter sp. HDX4 | reverse complement strand
TGCATCGGAATGCGCGCGCGGGCGGTGTTGCTGTCGATCGTATGGCGATACTGCTCACGGAGGGTCTTCGGCTGGCGCTGTACTCACAGGCGAAGGGCAAGGCTGCGGGCGTCACAGGCATCAACGCGGCCGGCAAAGGAAAGCATAAATATCCCTCAAGGGTGGGTTGAGAACAATCAAATTGTGCGGTTGCGGGTGCGTTGCTAGATTGGCCGCATGATTAACAAATTTCTTTCGCTCCTGGCGGTCTTGC
>NZ_JAEDXW010000126.1:0-253 GCF_036877565.1 Edaphobacter sp. HDX4 | reverse complement strand
TAAGCTTCGAGCGTACCCGTGTGGCCAGCCACAACACGCAGCAGAGACTGATCGCTGCGGCTGCCGGGTGGATCCACCTCATCCTTACCAACAGAGGCGCAGAGCTCGCGAAGTCGGCAGCCAAGGCGCCGTCAGTGAAGGCGAAGGGAAGAGCGTATCCGCCAGGGCTGCTACCGCGCCCGTCGCGCCTACGATCAACGTTGACACAGCCGCTGTCCATGCTGGCCATGCCAGTGCTTTGACGGAACCTCTT
>NZ_JAEDXW010000125.1:0-253 GCF_036877565.1 Edaphobacter sp. HDX4 | reverse complement strand
GGGAGGCGCAGGCATCGCAGGCACCTTGTAGTTCGGCCCTACCTTGCAACCTGCAATCGCAAGAGCCGCCAGCAGAGCGGCAAACTTCGATGTGCTGCCGCGTCTCATCGCTTCGCCTCTTCTGACGCGCGCCCGTATGATCCCCCGGCTGCACAACCCTGACCTCTTCTCCCTCCGTCAGAGAATCCGGAGGATTGGCAATCACCGGCTGCCCCTCAGCCAGTCCGCTCAAAATCTCCACCGTGGCTCCGAA
>NZ_JAEDXW010000124.1:0-253 GCF_036877565.1 Edaphobacter sp. HDX4 | reverse complement strand
TGCGTGCATTCAAACGGGGAACCAAAAGATTCGAGAGTGGGCATGCGATCGAAGCAGGAAGTCAATGCAGCCAGGGGATAAGCGACCATGATGTTCGAAGATGAGACGATCAGGTACTACGCGCGGCGCGGACGATGATGATTTTGACGACGACGATGATCTCGGTGGCCGGTTGCTCGAAGACGAGGAAGAAGAAGAGGTGCTGATCTCATCCGACGATGACGATTCAGACACGCTCGAAGAAGAAGAGGGC
>NZ_JAEDXW010000123.1:0-253 GCF_036877565.1 Edaphobacter sp. HDX4 | reverse complement strand
CCCAGATTGTCGTCGCCGACGGCGTAAACGAAAACGACCTGCTGCAGATGGTGGCGAGCCTGGAGCGAGCAAGCGAGCATCCTTTGGCCGCAGCCATCGTCGCAGGAGCAGAAGAATGCGGGGTTGCTTGGCAGAGGTGAAGGAGTTTGCCTCTGTGACTGGAAAGGGCGTGACGGGTGTTATCGACGGAAGACGGGTCGCTGTGGGAACATCTGCTCTTTTGCGGGAGGAGGGCATCGACGCGGGGGCGATG
>NZ_JAEDXW010000122.1:0-253 GCF_036877565.1 Edaphobacter sp. HDX4 | reverse complement strand
ATTTTGGATGATCGCTTTATAACCCACTTCGAAGGCACAACCGTCGTTCTTCTTCGTGCATCGAATGAAAATCTATGTTGATCCGCTCGGAGTATGACATTCAGTTCGACCTTCCTGCGCCATCAACATCGTGGCTATGCTACGCCTGCATCCCTCGACGGCGTCCTCGCTCAAAGAAGAGGAGTCGCTGAAGATAGAACATGTCTCTGCCGAGGCGACGCGCGAGCTTTCCTCTCACGATTACATCGATGCG
>NZ_JAEDXW010000121.1:0-253 GCF_036877565.1 Edaphobacter sp. HDX4 | reverse complement strand
CTCGCCGGCCATTCCATTGGAACCGCGCAGGAGTCTTCCATTGGAGAAGATGCCGGTGCCGATACCCTCTGAGACGTTCACGACGACAAGATCATTGAGCCCATCGCTGTCGCCGAACCATACCTCGACAAGACGCAGGCGTTGGCGACGTTCTCCATCTCCACACGGAGGCCGGTCGCACGATAGATCTTCGATTGGATGCTTTGCATGGGCCAACTCACGTTTGGCGCAAAGATCGGTTTCTTCTGCTTGG
>NZ_JAEDXW010000120.1:0-253 GCF_036877565.1 Edaphobacter sp. HDX4 | reverse complement strand
CTTGGACTTCGACCAGAGGGGGTTTGTCCGAATTGAAGACACAAGAGTCAGGCGGACCGGATGGCGCCGATGAGAGGAGCACGGGGCGGAAGACCCCGTTGCAGGAGATCTCCATGAATCGAATCATCTCGCTGATAACCAGGTCATCTTTCGTGCGGGCGCTGCCAGGGTTCTGGCGCTCGAAGAAGATATGCGAATCGTCGCGCAATGCGAAGATCTGCCCAAGCTGCTGAGCGCACTCGAGAGTCTGCGA